>NZ_JAIQXV010000083.1 GCF_020166415.1 Deinococcus multiflagellatus | reverse complement strand
AACGCGCTGGACCTGCAGGGCCAAACCCCGGCCGGTTGCAGCCCGCCTTCGGGTGGGCTGAGGATTGAAACAGGGCCTCAAACCGCCCGTCGAGGAACTCTCCCGGGTTGCAGCCCGCCTTCGGGTGGGCTGAGGATTGAAACCTCGCTGAGCTGCTTGGTACCGATGGGGGCGTTGGGTTGCAGCCCGCCTTCGGGTGGGCTGAGGATTGAAAC
>NZ_JAIQXV010000082.1 GCF_020166415.1 Deinococcus multiflagellatus | reverse complement strand
GCATCCCCGCTTCCAGCTGCATTTCACGCCCACCAGCGGGTCATGGTTGAACCTGGTGGAGTCTTGGTTCGCGTTGCTCACCACACGGCAGCTCAGACGCGGCAGCTTCATCAGTACGCAGGCGTTAGAAACCGCGATCGAACGGTACATCCAGCAGACCAACGAAGATCCCAAACCGTTCACCTGGACAAAAACGGCAGATCAGATCTTGGAGAGCGTCGCTAGGTTTTGCAAGAGGCAGTTAAGTC
>NZ_JAIQXV010000081.1 GCF_020166415.1 Deinococcus multiflagellatus | reverse complement strand
AGTGCAGCACCCTCCCAATGTCTTTGTACGTATGTCTTTCACCCGTATTTCGGTCAGCCATCAGCAAAATGCGCGCTCGGGTCAACGTACGTGCCGGAGGTTTTCCTCGGTCAACCAGATGGAGAAGTTGCTCGCGCTCCTCAGGGGTGAGCATGACGCGGAGTTGCTGGCCCATTCCTCAGCTTGCCCTAAAAAGGTGAAACTTTCTTAGCTACGCACTAGTGCGACCCCAGGAACACCGAGACACCCAGGCGGCCAAGTCCTTTTTTGTCCGCCTCCTGGGGGAA
>NZ_JAIQXV010000080.1 GCF_020166415.1 Deinococcus multiflagellatus | reverse complement strand
TACGACGTGCCGGAGGTGATCCATACCGACAAGCTGTGGAGCTATGGGGCGGCGCTGCGTGAGATTCCCGTGCTCCACGACGTGGAGCACGTTCAGGTCGTTTCCACCGCCCGCTGTAACAATCTGGTGGAGCAATCTCATCGATCCACCCGGCAGCAAGAACGAGGCCAACTGGGCTTCAAGCGCCGGAAACGAACACAAGAATTCCTCGCCCTGCACGCCCGAGTCTCGAACCTCCATCGACACACGCGAACCACCGTTCCCGCCACCCTCAGACGAAGCCATCAATCCGCAGCTCTTCTCCGCTTGCGAGAGGCGATGCAGCAGGTGGCTTGATTCTCAAGCCACCTGCTGAGCTACTCCGGCCTCACTCAGGTTAAGTTGCCAGAACC
>NZ_JAIQXV010000079.1 GCF_020166415.1 Deinococcus multiflagellatus | reverse complement strand
CGCAGGTGGACGAGGGTCATCAGGATGGGTACGGTAGACCGTCGCATACGTCGTTGTTTCTGATGGGCCGTACAGGTTATACACTTCACGAACGCCAGAATTACGGTATAGGCGCTGACTAAGATCTCGCGAAAGCGGTTCGCCTGCAAGGTTGACGACCTGGAGCGTGCCGGGCAATTCGCCTTGTTTCAGAAGAAGTTCCATAATGCTTGGCACGGTGTTCAGGAGCGTGATACCAGAACGGCTTAGTGTGGTCAGCTCCGCTCTGAGATCTCCCACCAAAAAGACCGTGGCACCCACGCTGAGTGGCACAAAGATCTCGAAGCTGGAAAGGTCAAAACAGATTGAGGTTAGGGCTGCAGTTTTCGCCAGGGACGCGGAGGAAAAAAACGTTGTGCTCCAGTCCACGAAGCTAGAGAGATTG
>NZ_JAIQXV010000078.1 GCF_020166415.1 Deinococcus multiflagellatus | reverse complement strand
TGGAACACTGCCGCTGTCTTGTGGTTCGCTCACCTGGTAAACGCAGCACCCCACAACCGTCTCCGTTGGCCCATACTCGTTGAACACACGGGTCAGCGAGCATATATTACGGACACTGTCCATCGGGAGACTCTCTCCGCCCACAACGAGGGTTTTAAAGGCAGATGCGAGGTCGTGAGCGCGGCCCAGGGTGTTAACGATCGCCAGATGCGCTGGCGTAATCTTCAACAGACTGAATTGGCGGCCCATGTCCAGCAAATCAGCGAATGCTGCTGCTGTCATCTCCGGCAGCACTAACACTCGCTTTCCTGCGATCAGCGGGAGGTACAGCGATGTAACTGTCAGATCGAATGACATTGATGAGTGCAAAATAGAGCCCTCACCGTCTTCAATCGCGTACGCCTCCTTTGCCCAATTCAAGTAATTGTCCAGGCCT
>NZ_JAIQXV010000077.1 GCF_020166415.1 Deinococcus multiflagellatus | reverse complement strand
AGGTGTGGAATGACACGTCGACTGGCCACCCGCAAGAGAATGTGGTAAGCCTCTTTGAACAGCAGGCTCAACTGAATCCAGAGCGCACAGCGATCGAGTTCGAGGGACAGGAACTGACCTATCAGGAACTGAACCTGCGCGCCAACCGGCTCGCCCATCACCTTCGCGCTCTGGGTGTCGGGCCAGATGTACTGGTAGGGATCTGCACGCCTCGCAACCCGAACCTGATCGTAGCCGTCCTGGGGATCTTGAAGGCAGGCGGAGCCTATGTCCCGCTTGACCCGGAATACCCAGGTGAACGAGTGAAATTCATGCTCCGGGATTCAGGAACGCGAATCCTGCTGACGGAGCGAACCTTAACCGGAGTGCTTGAGACGGAGCCAGGGACAGTGAAGGTGTTTCTGGAAGAGCTAAGCGCCGCATTGCCCGGAGAGAACGTACCGGGTGAGGCTCATGGGGAGCACCTGGCGTATGTGATTTACACCTCAGGGTCAACCGGCCAGCCTAAGGGTGTTCAGATCACCCGCGC
>NZ_JAIQXV010000076.1 GCF_020166415.1 Deinococcus multiflagellatus | reverse complement strand
GACATCGACCGCACCCGGGCGCTGGTGAACGGCCCAGCTATGCTGCACCGCGACGAGGTGCGCGTGTTTTACCGCCGCGCCCTGCAGGCGCTGCCAGCGCAGGTGACCCCACCCCCCGCGCCGGCCCCCAGTGCCCCACCACGGCCCGAGGCCACCTCGATGTGGGTGCAGGTGCGCGACACGGCGGGCCAGCCCATTCCCGGCCTCGTGGTGAGTATTGCTGTGAGCAGCGACGGCCGCCTGCTGGTTGGCCGCGATGGCAAACCCAAAGTGACCCGGGTGCCCGAGGGGCGCCTGAACGAAAGGACGGTTTAAACATGGATATTCAACTGCTCTCTGGCCTGGGGCTGCCCGGACTGGTGTTTCTGGTGGCGTTCGTGCTGGCGCAGATCGCGCTCGTCGAACTGGTGAAAGTGGTGCTGACCAAGGCGGGTCGGGTCCTGCAGGGCCTGACCGTGATCGGCCTGAGTGCGGGTCTGGGCGTGGGCCTGGGCTGGCTGCTGCTGCAGGGCGTCGCGGACCGGGCCGGGATCGAACTGGCGCGCCCCTGGGCGGGGATGGCG
>NZ_JAIQXV010000075.1 GCF_020166415.1 Deinococcus multiflagellatus | reverse complement strand
GTTCCGATGGTGGCTGTTGCTGGGAGACGAATACAGGGCGCAATGCCGTGCGCGTCCAGAAACGCGAACCACGTTTTGCCGATGAACTCACGGTCTGCCAGCAAGCTCCCGATGCGTCGCTCGGGGCAGCATTGAAGGAACCGGGTCAAAAGCGCTTCACGCACCTGTTGCGAACTGCTCCCCCCATGGGGGAGCAGTGTCCACATCAGTGGCAGACGTCAGGCCGTCCCACACCGCAGAGAGCAAGAGAATATTGATGTCCTGTCTGCCCAATTTCCAATTCGTCCGGTCGAGGATGAGGTGCACTTCGCCCTCTGGAAGGAACGACAGGGCGAAGCGTGCAAACAGGCGCTCCGGGACATCAAAGCGGACAAAGCGCCGCAGTCGCTGGTATCGCGTCTCCAACGAGCCAGGGAGATGAACATGGGTCTTCAAGGTGTACAGCACGACACTGCGCGCCTGCACCATGGCCAAGATCAGGTCCGCCAGCACCTCGAGGCGACGGGGGTCAAGAGGAAACGCAGACCGCAGCGCGTCCTGCAAGGTATCGTGGGGGTGTCGGCTCTGACGTGTCTTCATCGCAGAAACACGCTACAGGAGCCGACTTTTCCCTGGGTATCAGGA
>NZ_JAIQXV010000074.1 GCF_020166415.1 Deinococcus multiflagellatus | reverse complement strand
GGCTTTTAGCGAGTGGCCGCCGAGATGAAAGAAATGATCGTTCAGGCCAACCCGTTCCACGCCCAGCACGTCCATCCATACCTTCGCCACCGACTGCTCCAGCGCACTAAGTGGCTCATTTTCTCCAGGAACACCTGGCGTCTCACCACCGACCGGCCACGGCAATGCCTGACGGTCAATCTTGCCGTTGGGTGTCAGCGGCATGGCCTCCAAAGGAACCAGCACAGCCGGCACCATGTAAGCCGGTAAGTGGCATTCCAGGTACCTGCCCAACCCCGTGATCGAGACGTCCTGTTCCCCAACGATGTAACCGACCAAGGTCTTGCTACCGTCCTGCGACTCCTGCGCCACCACCACTGCCTCACGGACCGCCGGGTGGTCTGTGAGTCTGGTCTCGATCTCACCCAGCTCAATCCGGTATCCACGCACCTTCACCTGATGGTCCAACCGGCCGAGGTAATCCAGGTTCCCATCACTGCGGTAGCGCACGAGATCACCAGTCTTGTACAAGGTGCCGGACCCGTATGGATTTGGGACGAAGCGTTGAGCGGTCAGTTCGGGCCGATTGAGGTATCCGCGGGCGACCCCCGCACCGCCGATATACAGTTCGCCCGGCTGCCCAATCGGCAAAAGCTCTCGTCTCGCACCCAGAACGTACAGCTCCGTGTTCGCAATGCCACGCCCGAT
>NZ_JAIQXV010000073.1 GCF_020166415.1 Deinococcus multiflagellatus | reverse complement strand
GGGGGCAGAGATCAGTCGAAATAGGTGTACTGGTCGCCACCGCCCAGGACGATGCGGTCAATTTCCCGCCCGCCCTGGTCGTACACGCTGACCTCGCCGGCGGGCACCGCGCCCGCCGGCACTTCGCGGCCACCCGAATACACGACCGAATTGAAGGGCAGGCCAAGAATCTGACCGCCCGGGGTCAGCACTTTCCAGGCGCTCAGCCGCGTGCCCCCGCCGCTGTACACCCCCACCGTGGCCGTGTCGGCGTGGTCGCTGTTGGCGACCGTGCCTTTCCACTGGCCGTCCAGGTAGGCCCGGAGTTCCGTGGGCGTGTACTCCAGCCGGATCGTGGCGCCTTCCGGTGGTGTGGCCACCGCCCACTGCTGCAGCACCGTCCCCGCGCCGCCAACCATCACGAACAGCACCAGTTTCGTGCCGCCGTCCTCCAGACTCAGGGACACCCGGTTGTTGTTGTCCACGTAGCGGGCGTGCAGGATACCTGCACTACCCTGCACATGCATTTCCACGCCCCCGGTGGTACCCACGGGACGGCGCCAGCGGGCAAAATCCACCCCGCCCGTGCCCTGCGCGGCCTCGCCATCGGTGGCCCAGGCGCCGCCCGTGACCTGCCAATCGGGACCCAGGTCGGCGGCCACGCGGGTAAAGTCGTCCTGGGCCAGTGTGACCATGCTCTGCCCGTTGCCGCCCACGCTGCG
>NZ_JAIQXV010000072.1 GCF_020166415.1 Deinococcus multiflagellatus | reverse complement strand
GACCCCAGCATGAGCGCGATTCTGGGCCCCTATACAGCCGCCATGAACCATTACGTCCGCCTGGAACTGGGTTTTGAATCTGATCTGCCCTACGAGATTCTGAGCGGCCGGGTGCGTCCCTGGAGTTACAAGGAGTTCGAGAACAAGCATGTGCGTGTTTCAGACACCCTGCGCCGCGCCATACACCAGAACCCGCACCTCAAGGTGCTGGTGGCGTCGGGGTATTTCGACTTTGCCACGCCCTATCACGCGGCGCGCCACACCCTCGACCACCTGCAGCTGGACCCCAGCCTGCGCGGCAACGTCCGCGAGACGTTCTACGAGGCCGGGCACATGATGTATGTGCACCTGCCCAGCCTCAAGCAGCAGGCCGCAGACCTCGCCGCGTTCCTGGCGTGGGCGGCGCCTCCCCACCCTGGGACTGAAGTCATCTGAGGCCGGAGGAGCCCTCCGTCCCCAGCATCTGAGGTGCAGCTGTGTCTAAGGGCGAAGGACGCCTGCACGTCTGCAGCGTCCCTTCACCTGGCGCCAGAGATGGAACCGTGGTGTCTGCGGTCACGACATGACTGATACGGCTTCCGGATTTTCCGTTCCAGCCCCTCCGCGTCGCTTCGGTGCTTCCACGCCCATCCGTCACCGTTTTTCCTTCTCTGCTGCGCCGCTCTGCGAGTCCCTCTGGTCGGGTTTATCCGTTCTTCCATAACTGATCAACCGGAATCCTTATCACT
>NZ_JAIQXV010000071.1 GCF_020166415.1 Deinococcus multiflagellatus | reverse complement strand
CCCCACGGCGTCCTCCTCGTCGGTCCCCCCGGCTCCGGCAAAACCCTCCTCGCCAAAGCCGTCGCTGGCGAAGCCCGGGTGCCGTACTTCTCCATCTCCGGCTCCGACTTCGTCGAGATGTTCGTCGGCGTCGGCGCTGCCCGCGTCCGCGACCTCTTTGAACAGGCCCGCAAGTCGGCCCCCTGCATCGTCTTCATTGACGAGATCGACGCCGTGGGCCGCAAGCGCGGCCTGGGCTTCCAGGGCGGCAACGATGAACGCGAACAGACCCTCAATCAGTTGCTGGTGGAGATGGACGGCTTTGGCAGTGGACAGGAGGTGATCATCCTGGCCGCCACCAACCGCCCCGATGTGCTCGACGCCGCGTTGCTGCGTCCAGGGCGCTTTGACCGGCAGGTGGTGGTGGACGCGCCGGATGTGCGGGGCCGGGAGATGATCCTGCGCATTCATGCCCGCAAAAAGCCGTTGGATGCCGGGGTGGACCTGGGGGTGATTGCGCGGCGGACGGCGGGGATGGTGGGGGCAGATCTGGAGAACCTGCTCAATGAAGCGGCGCTGCTGGCGGCGCGGTCGGGGCGGGGGCGGATCACGATGCGGGATGTGGATGAGGCGCGTGACCGGGTGCTGATGGGCCCGGAGCGGCGCTCGCTGGTGGTGCGTGAGGCCGACCGCAAGGTCACCGCCTACCACGAGGTCGGCCACGCTCTCGCCGCCCAGCTATTGCCCCATGC
>NZ_JAIQXV010000070.1 GCF_020166415.1 Deinococcus multiflagellatus | reverse complement strand
CGAGTGGACAACGATCTACCGCTACCGTCCTCAACCCCGCCCAGAACAACAACTGATCCTGAAAAGGATGACCGAGATTGCTCACACCAGGGTGCGCTACGGTTATCGACGAATTCACGTTCTGATGGCGCGAGAAGGGTGGCATATCAACCACAAGCGGTTTTTCAGGCTCTACCAGCTGGCCGGCTTGAATCTGCGGATGAAGCGCCCCAGGCGACATGTCAGCGCGGCACGACGTGCAGCGCAACCAGGGGCACAGCAACCGAATGAGGTTTGGTCGATGGACTTCGTTTCAGACGCCCTGTTCAATGGGCAGCGGTTTCGGGCCCTGACCTTGATTGACACGTACACGCGGGAATGCCTGGCGATCCATGTCGATACCAGCATCAAGGCAGAGCGGGTGGTCGAGGTGGTTCAAGAAGTGAGCAGGCACCGTGAGGTGCCTGCCCGGATCCAGGTGGACAACGGCAGTGAGTTCATCAGCAAGGCGCTGGATCTGTGGGCCTACCAACAGGGCGTTACGCTGGATTTTTCCCGTCCTGGACGCCCAACGGACAATCCGTTCATCGAGTCCTTTAACGGGAGTTTCCGGGACGAGTGCCTGAATACCCACTGGTTTCTGTCGCTCGAGGATGCCGCGGAGAAGATTGAAAATTGGAGGATCGACTATAATGATCTCAGGCCGCACTCCTCGCTGGAAAATCTCGCGCCCAGCGCATTTCGAGCAAGGATTGCCTCGACCTTTCGCCCGTC
>NZ_JAIQXV010000069.1 GCF_020166415.1 Deinococcus multiflagellatus | reverse complement strand
GGGTTGAAGAGCAGAAATATAGAGAGACACAAGAATGAGTACATTGATCGGCTCCATGTGTTTGGCTTTTACATGGTAAAGACAAGAAATTTATAACCGGCAATTTTAGTGGGGAAAGAGTAAAATGTTTTATGAGATTTGTCCCAACTCTGACGATTTGAGGTTCTCGGCAGCTATAATGCAAGGAAGAAGAAATCGAACGCTTTACGATGAGTTCGATCTTTTATCTGAGAAATTTATTTTTCATTACGATAGCGAATTCTTGCCAGATTATATTACTACCGACACTCCTCTTCGTCTTTACAGTAAAAAGTTCAGAAAAGTCATTGATGATTATTGCACCGATTCCGACAGTCATAGGTGGATACCTGCACATATAATAAGCGCAAGATCTGGCGAATCAGAAACAGTGTACATAATTGATTTGCCGCTTGTAGATGTGCTTAACTACAATCTTACCCAAACTACAGAAGTGAAGATCTCTCTACCGAACTATAATCCTCCTGACACAGTAATAATTACGCATCCTGTAATTGACAGACATTCCGCTCAAGGTCTCTCAATCTTTCGCCAATTGAATCTTTTATCCACTGCTATTGTTTCCGAAGGCTTAGCAAACGCCCTGCTCGACAATGGGTGTACAGGATGCGCCTTTTTGATCGTCGAAAGCACTTAACTGAAGCGGCAAACGGCAATGTCGCCGAGCTTTCAGATATTGCTTGAACTTTGGCTTGACCAAATTGATAGAAAACTGTCAACTTTTTTCTCGATCAGACCACTAG
>NZ_JAIQXV010000068.1 GCF_020166415.1 Deinococcus multiflagellatus | reverse complement strand
TACATCATGAGGCGCTGGTACCAGCACAGGGTGCAGGGGGGCAGGTGCATGACTTCGCTGAAATACAGGCTGCCGGTGGTGGCGATCACCGCTTGCAGCCAGGCCACAGCGGGCAAGGCCCACCGCCTCCCAGAAGATATCTGCATTTCTGAGACCATATTCAGATACTGTAGCGGAAGATGGGGTGCGAGGAGACGATCTTACGCCGACCGGTTGTGAGCGGCCCATCAGGTCAACAGCATGTCCTCCCAGAGACAAAAGTGCATGGAGCAGGATGTCCCGCGCCATAACTGCATCCGAAGACAGCACGACTCTGCTGGCAAGGTATGGCCGTTATCCACCGACGCTGACGGCTGAGCAACTGCACCGCTATTTCCGCTTTGACGATCACGACCGCGCTGTTTTGGCCCAGAAAAAAGGCAAACACAACCGCCTGGGCTACGCCCTCCAACTCGCCACTGTCCGCTTTCTGGGCACCTTCCTGACTGATCCCCTGGACATGCCTGAGGCAGCCATCCAGTACGTCGCCCAGCAGCTTGACCTCACGGTCAATCCCGTCAAACTTGACCGCTACCGCACGCGCGAGACCCGCTGGGATCACCGCCACGACATCCAGGCCCGGTGGGGCTACCGCGATTTTTCAGAGATTCCGGCCTTTTTCGATCTGGCGCGCTTTTTATCTGCCCGCGCCCGGTTGATGGCCGAGCCATCCAGCCGCCTGCTGGATCTCAGCACAGCCCGCCTGGTCGAGCGCCGGGTGCTGCTGCCCGGCGTCACCACGCTGACCCGGCTGATTGCCCGCATTCAGCACCGGGCCGATGAGCGCCTCTGGCGTGACCTGGC
>NZ_JAIQXV010000067.1 GCF_020166415.1 Deinococcus multiflagellatus | reverse complement strand
GAAATTGCCAATCGATATGCACCTGGCGCTGGTTCCTCTCGTGCTCCCATCCTTCGACACGGCGGGCCAACTCTTCGCGGTTACCGATTCGACCACCGATCGCTTGCACGGAGAGGGCCGACAGTTCGATCTCGGCCATGTTGAGCCAACTGGCATGCTCGGGCGTGAAGTGCCACTCCAACCTGCGGGCCAATCGGCCCGCATGCGCTGGTTCGAAGGCCTCGTACAAAGCGTGCAGGCCATGGGTGTTGAGGTTGTCCGTCACCAGGACAACCTTTTCCGCGTCAGGGTAGTCCTCCTCCAAGATGCAGCGCAGTTCCTCCGCGAAATCAAGTTTGGTGTGTCGCTCCGTCAGACGCACACGACGTTTTCCAGCCAGCGGCTCCATACTCAAGAAGACGTTGACCGTGCCGTGTCGCGCGTACACGTAGTCTTCCCGTTCAGGCCGAGCGGCCTGAACAGGAAGGGAGCCGCGCGGTGTGCTGTGCAATTCCTTGGTTGTCTCGTCGACACACACCACTGGACGCTTTGAATCGTAAGGACGCGCGTACACGTCCAGCACGTCTTCCATTTTGGCGACGAACATTGCCCCTGGGCGGGGCAGGCACCAAGACTTCACTTGCCAGGGTTTGATCTCGTTTTTTTTAATCGCTGGTAGACCGTCACATTGCTGATGCTGTCCACGTGACCGAGAAAGACCATCTGCTCGGCCAGAAGCCGGAGAGTCCAGCGCTTGCGGTCGTCCGGAGGATGGCTGCATGCCAGCATCACCAGCTTGGCTTCAATGTCCCCTGTGATCTTGGGTGGGGCCCCTGTTCGGGGCCGCTCGTAGAGAGCGGCCTCCAAGCCCTCGAGCACGTATCGACGGCAGACACGACTGATTCGATCTGCATGAC
>NZ_JAIQXV010000066.1 GCF_020166415.1 Deinococcus multiflagellatus | reverse complement strand
CCCACCAGCCAGTCCTGCACCACCTTCGCTTTATGGGTGACGTAATTGTCCAGGATCAAATGAACGTCCAGATCCGCAGGGACGTTCTGGTTCACTTCCTCCAGAAAGGCTTTGAACTCTTCCGAACGATGCCGGGGATAACACTTCCCAATGACAGTCCCCACCTGCGCGTTCAAGGCTGCGAAGAGCGTCGTCGTGCCATGCCGCACATAATCGTGTGCCCGCTTCTCAATTTCCCCTGGCTGCATGGGGAAGACCCCGCCGTTGCGCTCCAGCGCCTGAATCTGGGGCTTCTCGTCGACACACAGCACCAGGGCTTTTGCCGGTGGGCTCAGGTACAAGCCGACGATGTCCCGCACTTTCTCAATGAACAAGGGATCCTGCGACAGCTTGAACGATTCGGACAAATGCGGTCGCAGTCCGAAAGCACGCCAGATGCGGAAGACCGCATTCTGGGTCATCCCGCTGGCCTGCGCCATGCTTCGCGTCGTCCAGTGCGTCGCATTCGCAGGCACGCTGTCCAGCGTCAGGCGGATCAGCCGCTCAACGTCGTCATCCTGAATCTTCCGTGGGGCACCAGGTTTGGGTGCATCACGCAGGCCCGCGATGCGGTCCTGGACAAATCGTTGCCGCCATGTGCGCACGGTATGCCGGCATACGCCCAACTGCTCCCCAATCTGGGTCAGTGACGTATATGGCTGCTCAGCGCTCAGCAGGATCAGTTGTGCTCGGGCGGCCAACCCTCTCAGGGTTTTCCGACGACGGGCCAGCTCAGTCAAACGCTGCTGTTCTTCGGGGCTCAGGACGATGTGCGGTGGACGAGGCTGGCGGGCCATGTGACACCTCCACCCTCAGCTTCTTCCTCTCGAAACCACCTGTCAACGTTTTTCTCGATCAGACCACTAGCACGACTTAAACAC
>NZ_JAIQXV010000065.1 GCF_020166415.1 Deinococcus multiflagellatus | reverse complement strand
TAGAGCATTTGTCATAAGAAGGCCGAAGGGTGAGCATGCTTGAACCAGCCGCGAATGTTGTCTGGGGTGACGGTGTCTAGCGCATGAAACACTGCGGCAATCAGCGCTTCCACTGTTCGGCAGGCCGCTCGGCGGACGCTGGCTTTGACCTTCGAGAACAGCTGTTCAATCGGGTTGAAATCAGGGCTGTAGGGGGGCAGATACACCAGGGTGCAGCCACAGCCTTCGATCAGCGTCCGAATGGACGCTCGGTGATGTGACGAGAGATTGTCCATGACCACGACCTGTTCTGAACGCAGGGTCGGACACAGCATTTCACGCACATACCATTCAAAATTCACACCGTTCACGGCGCCATCCATGACCAGCGGGGCCACTGGCCCCGCCAGCGTGAGCGTACAGATCAAGGTGTGATTTTTGCCATGGTTTCTGGGCACGACGCCCATGGCCCGCCGATGACTGGGGGCGCGGGCATAGCCCCGGGTCATCGCTGTGTGAAAGCCACTTTCGTCCAAAAACACCAGCCGTTCTGGCTGGTGGAGATGCGGCGCCAGATCGTTCAGGAACTGCAGCCGCAGTTCCTCCGTGCGTTCACTGGCGACCACCGTTTTTTTTATGCGTGATGCCATGCCGTGCAAAGACGCGATCGACGCTCTTGAAACTGATGCGCAGGCCGGTGGCCTCTTCGAGCATGCCCGCATGCTCGACCAAGGTGGCATCGGCATGTTTGGCGACTTGCCGCAGCAATTGGGCTTCGTGCGCGCTCGTAACGCGCCGTGGACGCCCGGAGGGCGTGCGGACTTCACCTAGACGCCCCTCGTGCGCCAACCTCAGATAGCGCTGCACCGTGGTCGGATGCACGCTGAACTGCTGCGCCGTGGCGCTCACGGATTGGCCACCCGTCACCGCCTGCACAATCCGTTCGCGG
>NZ_JAIQXV010000064.1 GCF_020166415.1 Deinococcus multiflagellatus | reverse complement strand
TGGAGCCTCGACAGCCTGATCAACCCGTCAATCGCGATGCCAGCACGCCACACTTTCTGAGTGACCGACTGGGCATCGACCTCTTCGACGATGCCCAGTGGGAAGCAGGAGTGCAAGAGCTGACCAAGCGCATTTACGGCGTCAAGCCCCCACGCCCAGCGCGAGGCCCTGTGCCAGCCTGGATCCAGCCGGCAGGAGAGGGACCGTCAGAACCCTCTGCACTTCTTCACGCGCTGGCTACCCTTTACCGGCAGTTTCCCGCCCATCTTGATCCCCGGCATGAACTGCTCCACGGCCCAGTATCTTTCATCCTGCCAGATGCTGATGTCGAATCAAAGCTGGCTATCCACACCCTGGAACAGGGAGAATGGATCACCTGTCACGTGCTCTCCACCACGAACACGGAAGAAGGCCCTGGGACCCGGGTGAATCTCCAGGGCACACCACTCTTTTCCAGGCGCTCGCTTGAGCCCGCGTTCCGCACCGAATTGAGCACGCTGTTGGAAAGGGTTGTCCCAAATATCACCGAACTGCAGCGAGCAGACGAACTCCACGTCGCAGAGACCGCCACCCTCCAGCGCATTCCACAGGCCCTTGTCCCCGCAGAAAACCCTCCCCAACCGTCACCAGCCCAGACTGAAGCGCGCAGCGTGGTGGCCAAACTGACGCAGACCAAGTGGGGCCTGGCCGACGAATTGGACCGGCTGGTGCACGCGGGCCAACGGCAGCGGCTGGCCGAGTTGCTCTCCGCGGTGGTGACCGAGAAGGACTGGACCAAGCAGCTCCAGCGGTGGGTGGAAACCTCGTCGTTCGTGCACACCTTGCCCTGGCTCCTGGAAATTCTGATGGACACCCTCGCCGAGGACCTGACTGCCCAGCACGCAGGGGAACGCTACTACTTGGTGCGGCTGATCATCACGGCCGCCGTTGACGCGGCCCAGGGAGAAG
>NZ_JAIQXV010000063.1 GCF_020166415.1 Deinococcus multiflagellatus | reverse complement strand
GCTCAGTACCCGACAGTTTCTCTAGGGGGTTGAAAAACCGCGACTGGTACGCGAGAACAGAGCGCGTCTCCTGACGTCCTGGCCAAACTGACGCGCTGCTTCACCGCGCACTTTCCAGAGTTTCGCAAGAACCAAATTGAGTTGCTTTCCCTGATGGTCCTTGCGCTCCTGAAGGGCAAGGACGTCCGGCATGCTGAACTCGCGGCGCGCTTCCCCGGAAGCGCGCGCACCGCTTCTGTCATTCGGCGTGTGGAACGCTTCTTTAATCGGCATCCCATCCACCCAGCCGACGTCGCCCGGGTGGTCCTGACGCTCCTTCCCGCTACGCAGCCACGCGAATTCATCCTCGACCGAACGAACTGGAAGTACGGGCAGACGGACGTGAACGTCCTGCTGCTGGCAGTCATCTGGCGGGGCGTCGCGATCCCCCTCCTCTACGAGCTGCTGCCCCATGGGGGCGGCAGCCATACAGAGATCCGGCACACCCTCATGGATGATGCCCTGTGCCTGCTCTCTGCAGCGGAGATCCGGGTTCTGTATGCGGACCGTGAATTCGTCGGCTACGACTGGATTCAGGGACTCGCCCACCGTGGGATTCCCCTCTGCGTGCGGTTGCGGCGCGACACACTCATGGATGACTGGACCGCGCAGGATTGGCTGAGTCGCGTGCAGACCGGCACAGCCGGTCTGCTGGTCGAGGACACCGTGGTCTACGGGCAACCGATGAACGTGGTCCTGACGTACACGCGAGAGGGCGAGGCCCTGATCATTGCCAGCAATGCCGGGGCAGTAACGACGATCCAGACACGATATCGCCGGAGGTTCTTGATCGAGTGTCTCTTCCGGGCCCTCAAAAGCAAGGGCTTCCAACTGGAGGGAACGCACATGACGCTCCACGATCACGTGGAACGTCTGCTGTGCCTGTTGACGCTGACCTACACGTGGTGTGTGCGGGTCGGGGTCACACTGGACTGTCCGAGGAAGGCCCATGGTCGCCGGGCATGGAGTGTCGTGAAGATGGGCTTGCAGGAACTGGTTCGGTCGTTTGGCCGCGAATCAGCACGCCTGTGGGACTTGATTGACCTGTTGATGCCGTCCCACACGAACGCCCCAGAAACTGTCGGGTACTGAGG
>NZ_JAIQXV010000062.1 GCF_020166415.1 Deinococcus multiflagellatus | reverse complement strand
CTCTCTAGGGGTCAAAAGTGGCGAGGAAGAGGGGAAATGCTCTACCAGAGCCACTTTTCGGCTTGCTCAGTGTTGTACGAAGGGCATCAAGGCCGCGTCTGAAGAGGCTTTTGGGTGGGTAGCCGTGCTTGAGGCAGCGTGACGGGTCACGGTGCTCCTCGACCTCACCCACGAGGCAACACCACACAAAGGCGAGGGCGACGACGGCCAGGAGGGTCGAGACCCGAGCGGGCTGGGTCAGGTGGGTGCTTTCCAGAAAAAAACCTCTCGATTTGAGTGCTTGATGCATGTTTTCTGCGGTCCAGCGCAAGGCGTAGCATTTCAAGGCAGGTCCTGCATGGCCCTGATAGGCCAGGAAGAGGGTCTGGCCGAAGGCGTTCTTGCACGCAAGAACGCGTAGGGTGACACCGTAGACGTGGACGGACTTGTACCAGACCCGCACCTCACCCGGCTGGAGTTTCTTGAATCTGACCCAGACGGGCGAACCCTCCACCACACTGTCGGCCCGGAGACGGATAACTGGGGAGATGTTCATGCGGCGCAGGGCGACGAACCACTCCTTGCCGATGAATTCTCGGTCGGCGACCAACAGCACTTTCCGGCCCTCCAGCAAAGGCACGACCTGCTCAACCAGGGCAATCCGGGTCGTCGTATTGCTGTTGCCACTGTGCGGCAACAGCGTCCACACCAATGGAAAGCTGAAGGTTTGCCAGCGGACACTCAGCAAGAGGATGTTGATGTCTGCAGAACCCCACTTCCAATTGGTCCGGTCAAGGACGAGCAGCAACTGCTGCTCGTTTTGGAGATGGGCCAAGACGAAGCGGGCAACGAGGAGGTCTGGGAGGGTGAACTGCACGAAGCGTTTCAGACGCTGGTACACCGTGTCATCCGAGCCTGGTAAATCGACGATATGGACGAGTTGGTACAGGACAACGCTGCGGGCCCGGATGACGGACAGGATGAGGGCGCTCAGGACGGTCAGCCGACGAGGGTCCAGGGGAAAGTGCTGAGCGAGCAGGGCATAGAGGCTAGACTGAGGCGGTCGGCTCCGGGTGTTCTTCATCGCAGAAAACACCGTACAGGAGCCGACTTCTCATCCCCCCATCCCACTTTTGACCCCTAGAGAGGCTGGTGGG
>NZ_JAIQXV010000061.1 GCF_020166415.1 Deinococcus multiflagellatus | reverse complement strand
CTCAGATCTTGCACCTGAATAGGTAGTCAAAACGCGCTCCCAGACGAGAGAACGAGGGTGTGAACGACCTCAGACTCTCCGGGAAGCGCGCTCGTATTCTGGCAGATCACCTGCTCTCCGTCCCCCGCACGATCTACCAGCGGCGCAGCCTTGAGGCTGCGCTCGGCATGTTCCTCGATCTGGGGCGGAAAACGGCGCTTCACCGTGCCTCTACGGTCAGCGCGAGTGCCCTCAGTCGTTTCCTGAACGTGTACACCTGGGACACGCGTGCCTGCTGGGACAGTCTTCAGCACACGCAATGGGAGTCGCTTCTGCTGGCCGCGCGCCGCAAGCGGCGCCCGCGACTTCACCTGTGCGTTGACCTCACCAGCATCCCCAAGACCGGCCAGCAGCTCCCCGCTGTTCGCGTGTATAACGGCGTCCACGGCATTCACCTCGTGGTCCTGTACGCCGTCTACGGCGCACTCAAATTCCCAGTCGGGTATCGCGTCTACCGGGGTCGGGGCACCCCGACCCCGGTCCGGCTCGCCCTGGATCTCCTCGCCACCGTTCCATCGCCGATCCGGCGGCGATTCGACGTGTGCGTGCTGGCTGACAGCGGGTTCGAGTCCGCGAAGTTCCTGCAGGGTGTGCGGGATGAGGGATTCGCGTTTGTCGTGGGTGTTCGGTCGAATCGGCGCACCGATCACCCAGGTCGAGTGACCGTGAGTGACTGCGAGCACGGCAGCTGGCTGTCCCTCCACAACTGGCCGTGGGAGGTCGTGACGTTGGCCCGATGTGACCGGGGCAACCGGACCTTCTTCTCGGTGTCGTCGGAACTCCTCTCTGGCGACGGTGTCGCCAGAGAGGGAAAACGTCGGTGGGCGATCGAATCCTTCTTCAAGGAGTCCAAGCATCAGCTCGGGTTGAATCAGTTCGCGCTCCATACCGTCCAGGGGCTGGATCGCTGGGTGTTCCTGGTGTGTGCGGCGTTCACGCTGACCATGCTGTGCGCCGGAGGAGGAAAAACGCTGGAAGAGGACGCGAGGCTGGCGGCGCAGATCGCACTGCCTGCACTGGTCATTGTGCGGCTGATGATTGAGGTGCAGCGCCACGAGGAATTCCTGCGCCAGCACGGCTATTCAGTCCACCTATCCAGGTGCAAGATCTGAGT
>NZ_JAIQXV010000060.1 GCF_020166415.1 Deinococcus multiflagellatus | reverse complement strand
CTCAGCACCTGACACTTCACGAGAAATGGCGTCCTGAACGCAGTGCGACATGACAAAGGGCGGTATCTGGGTCTGTGACGAGCCCCGATACTGCCCGCTTCCATGCTGACACGTTGGCCACCTACTTGCACACTCGTTGGCCACACCGCCGTACGGACGCGCTCCGTCGTCTTGCCGAAGTGCTCCTGGCCGTGCTCCAGGCCGAGTCCACGCTTCACCGCAAGATCGCGCTTCATCTCCCCAGATCAGCCACGTTGGAATCAAAAACCCGGACGGTGGCCCGCGTGTTTCACGACGCTCAGCTCACGCCGCAGGACGTCACAGACGTCCTGCTTCCCTTGCTGCCCGACGGCAAGCTCACCCTGATCATGGACCGCACCACGTGGCACTACGGCCAGACGCCGCTGAACATCCTGGTGCTCGGCGCGCTCCTCGGTGGCGCGGTTATTCCCCTCGTCTGGTCGATCCTGCCGCATCAAGGCAACAGTTGCACTGCTGCTCGAATCCTTCTTGTTGCACGCCTGCTAAAAGTACTCCCGGCTCGACGGTGGGCCGTGTTGATCGCAGATCGGGAGTTCGTGGGGCGCGAGTGGTGCTCGTTCCTGCGCTGGAAACGCATCCGGCAGTGTATCCGCATCCGGGAGAACACCAGAATCGAGGATGAACTGGTACGAGACCTGTTCACGACGCTGCAACCGGGACAGGTGCGCACCCTGTTCGAGCGGACGTGGGTGTATGGGGGCTGGATGCACGTGGTCATCACCCTGTCCCCCGCAGGGGACAGGGTGATCGTGGCCTCAGATTTGCCCGTGCTGGACGTATTACGGACCTATCGGCTCAGGTGGGCGATTGAATCGGCGTTTTCCGCGATGAAAGCTCGCGGGCTGAATCTGGAGGCCACGCACATGACGGCTCCAGAGCGCATCTCTCGGCTCTTCGGCCTGCTCTGTATCGCGCTGGCCTGGATGACGCGGATCGGCGCGCAGCGGACAGAAACTCACGCCCCTCGTCAGGACAAGCGCGGGCGAGCGGTCGTGAGCGTAACGCGGATCGGGTGGCAGATCCTGAGTCAAGCGGCGCGGTGGGGCGGCGAGGTCTTCTGTGACTGTCTGCGTCTCCTCGGAATGCCGTTCCCAACCGCCAGCACGTCAGTTTCCCGAAGTGTCAGGTGCTGAG
>NZ_JAIQXV010000059.1 GCF_020166415.1 Deinococcus multiflagellatus | reverse complement strand
CTCAGTAGGTGACAACTTCACTTTCAGCCGCTCCTGGCGGGCAAAAAGCCTGGATTAACACCTCTAGGACCACCATGAACTGTTTGGGTTTCCATCGTAGGGCATCCACGAGATGCTGAGCACCGTGCCGCACCAGACTGACCGCTCTCCGACCATGCTTCAGAACGGGGATGGGACAGGTCTGGCTGAGCCAGACCCCCAGGCGCAAACAGAACATCCAGGCCAGGGTCACCAGTCCGAAGAGTCGCTCTAGACGGCTCCTTTCCGTCATTCCCGTTCGCTCCAGGTCGAAGCCTCGCTTCTTGAAGCTGCTGAAGGTGCACTCAATGGACCAACGTTGCTTGTAGAGCTTCCAGGTCTTCCGAGCACTGAAATCGGTGGCGATGATGACGAGGTCACCTGTGGGTGACCTCGTCGCCACCACCCGCATCAATTCCCCGAACACAAACACCTTTTCGCCGATCTCGTGAAAATGGCCGTGCTGGACGTGTTCGAACCACTCTTTCCCGCTCATGTCGTCCAGCATGTCGCTGTGCCGAATGCGGATGGCCCGCTTGATGCCCTGACGACGGAGAAACCGGAACCATTCCGCGCCGATGAACTCACGATCAGCCACCAGGCCCAGCCAGCGTTTCGCTGGCAGAACCTGGAGAAGCTTCAACACCAGCCACATCCGGGCGTACGTGTGACTGTTCCCGGACTCGTCGAGGGGCACCCAGATCAGGGGCAGGGTGAAGCCGTGGACCACAGCTCCAAGCACCAGAAAATTGATGGGCGTCTCCCCGTGTTCCCAGTTCGTGCGGTCTAGGCTCAGCAAGACCTTTCCTGGTGGCAGGTGGACGACGAGCAGGGCGATGAAAAAGCCCATGTCCAGTTGCTCATCCCGGAAGGCCCGGTCTGCTCGTCTCTTCTTGCCCTGCGGGGTACTCATCCCCGGCATATGGGCACTCAGATCGTGATGATTGACGCTTCTCGCGGCAATCATCGCCAGAAGGACGTCAATCAGGCGCTGAAGGGTGTCGATGCGGAGGTGACTGGCGTGCGCTTTGAAGTGCTGGGTGAATACGGTAGCCTGCTGAGCAGCGGATTCTGTGGACTTCACACCTTCAGGACACCGCAATCAGTCGGCCCCATCAAGCTTGATGGGGCCGACTGTTGCTTTTTCCCGTCTAGGACGTCACCGAACTGAAGTTGTCACCTACTGAG
>NZ_JAIQXV010000057.1 GCF_020166415.1 Deinococcus multiflagellatus | reverse complement strand
ACTAGTGCGTAGCTAAGAAAGTTTCACAGGTTTGTAGCGAGGGTAGAGGCGTTTGAGCTTGATCCGGGCATCTTCCGTTCGAAATTGCCCTCAGCACCTGACACTTTGCGTTGAATGGCGTCCTGAACGGAATGCGGCATGACAAGGGGCGGTATCTGGGTCTGTGACGATCCCCGATACTGCCCGCTTCCATGCTGACACGCTGGCCGCCCACCTCAAAGCCCACCTGCCTCATCGCCGTCTGGATGCCCTGAAGCGGCTCGCGGAAGTGCTCCTGGCGCTGCTCCAGGCGGAATCCACCCTGCACCGCAAAATCGCCCTCCATCTGCCCCGGAACGCCAGTCTCGAATCGAAAACCCGGACGGTCGCCCGGGTCTTCCACGACGCTCAATTGACCCCGCAGGACGTCACAGACGTCCTGCTTCCCCTGCTTCCGGAGGGCAAGCTCACCCTGATCATGGACCGCACGACCTGGCACTACGGTCAGACCCCGCTGAACATCCTCGTTCTGGGGGCCATCCTCGGGGACGCCGTCATCCCGCTCGTCTGGTCCATCCTGCCGCACCAGGGCAACAGCAGCACCGCGGCCCGCATCCTCCTGGTCGCCCGGCTCCTCAAAGTGCTGCCCGCCAGGCGTTGGTCCGTGCTCATCGCGGACCGGGAGTTCGTGGGGCAGGAGTGGTGCAATTTCCTGCGCTGGAAACGCATCCGGCAGTGTCTGCGCATCCGGGAGAACACCCGTA
Organism: Deinococcus multiflagellatus; assembly: GCF_020166415.1. NCBI lineage: Bacteria > Thermotogati > Deinococcota > Deinococci > Deinococcales > Deinococcaceae > Deinococcus > Deinococcus multiflagellatus. Next base: position 522 of record NZ_JAIQXV010000057.1, on the reverse strand, counting down.
TCGAGGATGATTTGGCCCGGGACCTGTTCACCACCCTCCAGCCCGGGGAGGTGCGCACGCTGTTCGAGCGCACCTGGGTGTACGGCGGATGGATGCACGTGGTCATCACCCTGTCCCCCGCGGGGGACAGGGTGATCGTTGCCTCGGATTTGCCTGTCCTGGACGTGTTGAACACCTATCGTCTCCGCTGGGGGATCGAGTCCGCGTTCTCATCGCTCAAGGCCCGCGGGCTGAACCTGGAGGCCACGCACATGACGGCCCCTGACCGGATTTCCCGCCTCTTCGGGCTGCTGTGTGTCGCGCTGGCCTGGATGGCCCGGGTCGGTGTGCACACCGTGCAGGAGCGCCCACCCAGGCAGGACAACCGGGGACGGGCGTTGGTCAGCCAGGTGCGCATCGGGTGGCAGGTGCTCGGTCAGGCCGTGCGGTGGGGCGGGGAGGCCTTCTGGGTCTGCCTTGAGCTGCTCAGTAAGCCTTTTCCACCCGCCCACACGTCAATTTCTCGAAGTGTCAGGTGCTGAG
>NZ_JAIQXV010000056.1 GCF_020166415.1 Deinococcus multiflagellatus | reverse complement strand
CAATGGTGCGGACAGTTTTAGGCGACTTTGACACCGAGATGGAGCGGGCTGGCGGGGTGATTCTGCAATTCATCAAATCGAGCCGCAAGACCGAGATGGCGAAGAATTCGGTGGGCGAAGAGCTGATTGTAGGCGCGCCGTTTGACGTCCTCGTAGGAACAGGGGAGCCAGGACGCAGGACGCTTGCAGCGTCCTGCGTCGTCGAGAAGGACTTCGGCACGTCCGAGGCTCACGGCAAACAAGGCAGCGTTCCAGTGGTTTTCTAAACTGAGGGAACTGCGAAGCTGGCAAGTATTCAGCCCGGCGAACTGCTTCACGTCTCGAAAGACGAACTCTAAGCGGAACCGGGCGCTGTAGAGAGAGCGAATCTGCTGAGCAGGCATCGCCGTGTCCGTGCTGCACAGCACCACATGGCCCTGCACCTCTCCGCGCCGATTGAGGTTCTGAATCACCACCACCCGGAGAAAGCGTTTGTAGTGCGGTGCCCACGCCACCTGGGTCCAGACCCGTTCCCTCTTTTCCCCTGGTACGCTGGCCCATCCATCGAAGCTCTTGAAATCGACCTTCCCCGCCCATTTTTGCCGTCCGCCCCGTCGCTTGGGATGTGGACCGCTGAAGGGGGAGAGCAAGTTCGCGTTGCACTGCAATTTCGTCACGAAGGCGTAGCCTTCGCGACTTACCGCGTCCATGAACATCGTTTTGGCGTACTGCCCATCGGCAACGACAACGCGAAGATGCTGTTGAAGCCAGGTGCGTCGCTGCTCAAGGAAAGCGACCAGCTGAGCCTGGTACTGCTCCAGCCGATCATGTTTCTCTCGGCGTGGCTGAGTCTGCTGGACCTGCACAGGAAAAGCGTGATGACCGGACCAGCTGAGCAAGGCTAAGCAGGACAGCTCCAGGCCCGTTTCGGAACGGTGTGATGCACCGTTCCAGAACGCCCCCAGGCCAGCCGTCTTCCGACCCGACTTCGGGACAAAGGTGGCATCTAGGGCCAGAATGAAGCGGCCATCCAGCACCTTCAGACGGACGAGAAGGTATAACAGGCCCCAGTGCAGCTCCCCCCAGGGGAGCTGCTTCTGGAACCACCGACGGAGAGTACGTTCATTCCAACCGCTATAGCGGCTGAAATTCCTGGCGTTGACTCGGCCAGGGATGGCTTGCCATAGGGGGATGAGCCGCGAGAAAAAGTGATGTTGATGCGCGGGAAGGGCCAGCAGGGTGAGCACAATCGGTAACATCAGAGCAGGTCTCCTGTCCGTGAAGTCGTTCAAACTCACCGTACAGGAGACCTTCCCTTTTACCCCTCGAAACTGTCCGCACCATTG
>NZ_JAIQXV010000055.1 GCF_020166415.1 Deinococcus multiflagellatus | reverse complement strand
CTAGTGCGTAGCTAAGAAAGTTTCACCTTTTTAGGGCAAGCTGAGGAATGGGCCAGCAACTCCGCGTCATGCTCACCCCTGAGGAGCGCGAGCAACTTCTCCATCTGGTTGACCGAGGCAAACCTCCGGCACGTACGTTGACCCGAGCGCGCATTTTGCTGATGGCTGACCGAAATACGGGTGAAAGACATACGTACAAAGACATTGGGAGGGTGCTGCACTGTCATGCAGTTCAGTACCGGACATCTTCGGTTTTTGATCGACTGAGACGTCGTCGGCCATTTTCTGACCCTAACCACATTGTGGGCAGCACAAGAGCGGCATCACTGGTCTGTGACAACGCACGATGCCGCTCCAGGTGAGTGTACCCATCTCGCCGACCTGCTGAAAGCACGACTCCCCTTCCTCCGGCGCGACACGCTACAGCGTGTCGCTGACGTGATCGAAGCCCTGATTCAAGCGCACTCCACCTGTCACCGGGTCCTGGCCACGTTCCTGCCCAGTGAAGCGTCGCCTGAAGCCCGAAAAAAGCGAATACACCGATGTTTTCAAGATGAGCAATTGACCGATGAGGTCTTCCTCCACGTGCTCCTGCCCCTGTTGCCTCCAGGCAAACTCGTCCTGGCTCTGGACCGGACCAACTGGGCCCATGGGACCCAGCCCCTGAATCTCCTGGTTCTGGGCGTCGTCCTGCACGGTTTTACGCTGCCCCTCGTCTGGACCGCCCTCTCGCACCATGGCAGCAGCGATACCGCCACACGCGAACGGCTGGTGGCGCGTCTGTTGAAGCACCTTCCAGCGGTTCGCTGGAAGGTGCTGATTGCCGACCGTGAATTCATTGGTCAGGGCTGGTTCGCCTTCATGCGACGTCGTCGAATCAAGCGGTGCGTGCGCGTCAAAGGGTGTGCTCGCGTCGATGGTGACCGCCTGGACGAGGTGTACGCGGACCTGGCTCCAGGTCGGATGATCGCCATGATGGACAAGGAAGTGATCTACGGCTGCCGCATGCAGATTGTGGTGACCAGATCCCCGACCGGGGATCTGGTGTGCCTGGCCACCGATCTACACGCCCAGGACGCCTGTTTGACATATCGTCTCCGCTGGTCGGTGGAGTGCACGTTTTCTTCGATGAAATCGCGCGGCTTCGACCTGGAGCGGACAGGGATGACCCAGGAAGATCGCCTTGAGCGGCTGTTCGGCATGGTGACCCTCGCCTGGGTCTGGTGCCTCCGGGTGGGTGTGGATGGGGTGCCTAAGCGCCCCATCCCAATCAAGGCTCATGGCCGCAAGGCGTTGAGCGTGGTCACCGCTGGTTGGGAGTACCTCGCACACGCACTCCGGTGGGATCGTCCAGCACGAGTGATCTTTGTCAACCTCTTCATGACTGGTTTTCCAGCTCCTGGCGCGGTCGGAGGCTAAGGTGTCCGGTACTGAG
>NZ_JAIQXV010000054.1 GCF_020166415.1 Deinococcus multiflagellatus | reverse complement strand
TGACCAGTGCTTCCTCTGCAGGGGAGATAAGAGGAACGGAAGCGATAATGGCATCGGAAGCGTCCAGCATGGTGGAGAGGAGCGTCTGATAGTCCTCGATCAGCCTTTGAGTTGCCTGTTCGGAGAGACGATTCGCAGCACTGGTGACCACCAGCTTCAATTGGTCATTCTTCCGGGTGATCGAGAGTGCGACGTCGAACTCTGAGTCAGAGTCCTCGTCGAGGTCCCATCGGGGATTCGGTATGTCGCTTGCCTTCCGCCCGTCTTCAGCCTCAAAGTAATTGAGGGTGTATTGAAAAAGGGGATGGGCGTCCATAGGACGGGACGGGACAACCGCAACGATCTCTTGTAGAGGCAGGCTATGATCAAATACATTGCCCAACTCTCCACGGAGCCTGACAGCCAAGGCTTGAAAAGAGTCGTCATCAAGTACCACCACCCGAACCGGCAGCGTATTGATAAAGTTTCCGATGACCGCCTCGAACTGAGGTGGTCTATGGACTGTGGTGGGTACACCCACCGTGAAATCGGCAACGCCAGAGTATTTGTAGATCAACGCGGCGTAAGCAGCGAATAGAACCGTAAACGGAGTGCAGCCAAGCGCCCGACTCGAATCGCGCAGTTTTGGAAGTGACTCCGTAAGAATAGTCTGGACTGTGTGACGGCCGCCAGTTGCGGAAGGGATGTCCTCGATGTGCGCCGTAGTAAGACGGGGAGCGAGGTCGGTGCTCTGTAGGTGCTGGCGCCAGAATTCCTTGTACGAAGTGGGATATGGCGCATGGTGCGCCATGTGGGCTCTCCATTCCCCATACTCACGGAACGTTGAAACTGATGGGTTCTGTACCGCACCGCTTCCAGCCATACGATGGTACTCCCACTCTATGGCGTTAACGAACGATCGCGCTGACGTGCCGTCAACGGCCATATGGTGAACAGAGCATATGAGATGGGTACCTTCCTGCGTGACGACAACCTCCATCGCGTGAAGGGGACCTGTAGCCGGATCAAAGATGAACCCCCAGAGTGCATGACGGCGTTCTTCAATGAACTGGGTCTGCTCGGGGAACGGCCAAGACGATACATCGTAAATTTGAAGGTCCAGGCTCTGGTCGTTCCGATCTTCCTGGTACAGTCGGTCGCCGTGCCATGTGAAGCGCGTGTTGAAGACTGTACGATTGAAGATGACCCGTTCTATTGCTGCGGATAGTCGCTTCGCGTCGATCGTTTCCTGGATTTTCAGATCAAGGCGCACGTTGTAGGTCGAAGAGGGTTGATGTGCACTGTGCACCCATAGGCTCTCCTGTTCAGGCGTGGCGGGCCATCGCGACGGACGAGCGGTTTCTTCGCTGGCTTCCCGGCGGGTTGGAACCGCGTGGTCGACGACTGGCTTGGCGTGCTCAAGAACGCCACTGACCGTTGGGACTTCATAGAACGCCTTAAACGACACCTTGATGCCGAATTCTCGCTCGAGACGACTGAGTAGAAGCAT
>NZ_JAIQXV010000052.1 GCF_020166415.1 Deinococcus multiflagellatus | reverse complement strand
CACCCCGCCCCAGCCGGCCAGCGTTGGGGCGGCTTCCCTTTCTGCTGGCCCGGAGGCCCTATGCGCCGATTCTTGTCCATCCTCCTGGGCGCGGTGGCCCTGTCCGCTGCCCACGCCCAGATTCCCGCCCTGCCGGTGGCCTGGGCGCCCGCCCCTCAGCTCACCACCCCGGCCTGCCGCGTGGAGGCCCGCGTGCAGGCCGGGCCCAACATGCTCGGCCAGTACCTCGTGCTGATCGAGCTGCCCCCCACCTGCCCACCCGGTGGCGAGCGGCTGGCCCGCATCCTCACCCGCCTGGGGGGGCGCATCCCGCCCATCGGGTATTTCCGCATGGGTGGCGGTTATCCCCCACAGGTGGGCTACTGGGTCTTCCGGGGCGCCCGCGTGCAGGACCGCGCCGCGCCGAACGACTGGCGCGACGTGCCGATCAAGGGGGCGCCGTGGGCCCCGAACTGAAGTGCCGCTACCGCGACCAGATGCTCATCGGGCGCGTGCTGCTGGGCCTGACGGCGTTCATGGTGCTGCCCCTGGCCAAACCCATGCTGTGGATTCTGGAGACCTGGGGCGGGCTGCAGGTCAGCCCCCTGGTCTGGGCGGTCCTGTTTGGCCTGACCGGCGCGGTGCTGCTGCGCACCCGGCAGCCGCGCTGGGCAATGGCCGGCATGATGTTGGCGTTCATCTGGCTGGCCACGGTGGCCGCTGCCGCGTGGCTGGCCCTGGGGCCGAACGCCCTGAGCTTCATCTGCTTCCCGCTGATGTGGCACTGCGGCTCGACGGCGGTGGCGCTGAAACTCGCCTGGAGGGCAGCGTGACGAGTGGGGAACTCCTGCAAGGCATCACCCTGATCAGCACCCTGGTCATCGGTGTCTGGACGCTGCTGAGCAAGGGCAAAGACACCACGTACACCCGCCTGGAGGGCGAGCGCAACCGCCTGGACCAGCGCGTGGCCGAGTTGGAAAAAGGCCGCGAGGAAGACCGCGCCCGGCTGGAACGGGTGGAAACCGAACTGGACGACCTCAAGCGCGTGCATTACACGCTGATCGACTTTCTGCGCGACATCGTGTCGGGCAACTTTGACGAGGCTTGGATCAAGCGGCGCGCCGCTGATCTGCTGTCCCGCCACGGCGGGGGAGGCACACCATGATCACCGCTGCCCAACTGCGCCGCATCCGCCCCGGGACCGCCCCCGCCGACGCTGAAGTGGCGGCGCGGGTGCTCTCGGTCGCGGCGGCCGAGCACGGCATTACGACCCGGCTGCGGCTGGCCGCGTGGCTGGCGAACATCGCGCAGGAGTCTGGTTTTCGGAACGTGCGCGAGGACCTGTACTACCGCGACCCCACGCGCATTGCGAACATCTTCCGCACGGCCTTCCAGGGCAGCGCGGCGGCGGCGCGGCCCTATGTCCTGAACCCGGTGGCGCTGGCCAACCGCGCCTACGCCCACCGGCTGGGCAACGGCAGCGAGGCGAGCGGCGACGGCCACCGCTACCGGGGCGGGGGGTACATCCAGCTCACCGGACGGGCCATGTACCGCGCCCACAGCCGCCCCGGTCTGAACCTGGAGGCACACCCCGAGCTGATTGAGGACCCGCAGGTCAGCGCCCGGGTGGCGGCCAGCTACTGGCAGCGCTGCGGGGCAAACGCGGCGGCTGACGCCGGG
>NZ_JAIQXV010000051.1 GCF_020166415.1 Deinococcus multiflagellatus | reverse complement strand
TGGAACATCCGCACATTTGGTGATGGAACAACGGTCAGGGCCTGGGTCGGTAGGTCATTCGAGCACGCAACAGATTCAGCCCCGCCCGGCCATACATGCCCCGTTTCAAGGTCTTGAGCCGGTTCACTTGCCCTTCCACTTGGCCATTACTCCAGGGCAACGTGACCGCAGCCAGCACGGCATCAAAATCCCGCTCCAGGCCCACAGCGAAACGCATTAATTCCGGCACGTCACTGTTGGCCAATTCCCGCACCCAGTCGCGGAGCAGACCAGGGCTTTGTCCACTCAGGAGCGCCCAGCCAGTTTGCACCAACGCTTCGACCGCTCTGAACCAGGGCAGTTCCTGGCGGCATGCCGCCAGGAACTGCCCGACTACCGGATGTGTCACCAGCGCTGGACGGGCCAGAAACCAGCTCAACGCTCTGGCACTGGGACAGCGCACCGCAGGCCCATCGCTGTGCGAGGTGCCTGCCTGGAGACGCTTCGCCCGACACCATTCCCTCACGGCCGTAAAGCCCCCTCTATACCCCTGCCGCCGCACCGCCTCAAAGAGGTGTGTCGCGTTGTGGGCGCCAGCTTCCCACTGCGCGGTGAGCCAGCTGCGATAGGCGTCAATCGGTCCGGCCCGCGGTGGGCGGCGCGGTTGTCCAGGGCTGGCCGTCAGCTGCAGATACTTCTGCACCGTGACTTTGCTATAGCCCGTCTGGGCGCTGATTTGTTTGAGGGTGAGCCCCTGGGCCTTCAACTGATGAATCGCCTGGAAACGTTGTTCTGCCCGTGGCGTCGGTGGGCACACGGACGGCGTGGTGCCGACCGCCCCCTCTTCTTGAGGTGTCCTCAGGGTTGCAGTCGTTTTGCGAAAGATCGTCTGGACGGGGAGATGCAGGCGCTGGAGGAAACGCTCCAGCGTTTCCCGAAGGTTCTTCAGCAGGTGCCAGCGATCAGCGATTTGCAGCGCTTGGGGCGCGCCAATCGTCGCGGCTTCCTGATACGCGCTGGAACGATCGCGTGTGATGATGCGGATTTCTGGATGGTCACGCAGCCACGCCACCACTGTGGCGACCTCGCGGTCCGGTAGCAAGTCAATGGTTTCATGTCGGTCCAGGTCAACCAGGATGGTGCCATATCGTTGACCCTTGCGCCATGCCCAGTCATCCATGCCCAACGTATAGACCGGCCGCCAGGGTGAGGAAGAGTGCTGCGGGACAGCGCGCAAGAGCGTATCGGCGCTGATGGGTTGACCGATAGCGGCCAGACAGCGTGCCGCACACTCACCGCCAGCATCCAGGGCCACCCTGGCGACTTGCTGGGCAAGTCGCCGGGTCAGACGCTGCCATGGTGCAGCGATGGTGAGGCGTTCGCAGAAGATGCGCTGTGGACACGTAGAGGCCGTGCAGAAAAATCGTCGAACATCCACGAGCAGTCGCACCCGTCGTCCAAAGCAGGCCAAGTCCTTGAGGACACGCTGGTAGCGGCTGTGGACACGGGTGGATGACTGGCCACACTGCGGACAGCTCGCACAGCTCACCGTGCTGGAGATCTCCAGCCAGAGAGTGTGGGGTCGAAGGCGGGCGGTGTTGAAGTGCAGCGTGACCGGATCAGGCAGAAACAGCTGATAGTCCATGACGGATCATGCACCTTGACCGCTGTTCCATCACCAAATGTGCGGATGTTCC
>NZ_JAIQXV010000050.1 GCF_020166415.1 Deinococcus multiflagellatus | reverse complement strand
TTGGGCCTGGTGCTGGCCATGATCGCCTCGGGGTGGGTGAGCTACCGCAGTCGGCAGAACAAGGAAAAGGGCGTGCCGGGCGACGTGCTGGCTGAACTCAGCGCCGTGCTGGCCCAGGTGGCGGCGCAGGGCCCGGCCGTGCCGGCCAGTCCGGCCCCGGCGGTCCCTGCCGACCCGGACGCCCTGCGGCCTATCACGCCCGACGAGGTGCAGCGCACCCGAGTGGACTGGCCCGCCCCGGCCTGGACGGACGACGCGCCGCTTGATCCGGGGCCCCGGTGAAGGCGGGCCCCCTGGTGGCGGCCCTGCGCCGCCGGCTGCGGTGGCCCTGGGGACGGCGTGGGGCCCTGCCCGGGCACACCGTCTCCCCCGTGCGCCTGGGGGGGTGGCGCTGCGACGATCAGATGGACCTGGTGCACCTGCCCATGCCCACGCACCCACAGCCCTACCCGATCACCACGGTGATGGCACCGGGGCTGTTCGCCGCCCTGAAGGCGCTGCGGCCCAGCTTGTATCAGTCCTACCCCGAGCAGGAGGGCACCCTGCACCGGGACGAGGCTGGAGCGCCGCACACCCTGCACCTGCTGGGACAGGACTGGCCCGTGACGTTCGTGGAGACCAGTGTGGCCCTGGAGGTGGAGCTGAACCTGCCCGAGCCCGTGTTCCTGAAGGCTGTGGACGAGGCGCTGGACGCCCTGGAGGGGCGGCGTGTCAATTGACCGGCCCGCACCCCTGCCGATGACGCCCGGCTTGCCCTACGCCGAGGGGGCCGTGCCAGGCACCATCCAGACCTGCGGGGCCGCGCACGTCTACCTGTGCCCCTGCGGGTGCGGGCAGGTGTACCACGCCGGGCACCGCGTGGTCTCAGGCAGCGTGGAGACGGGCGACCTGACCCTGCAGCCCAGCCTGTGGCACAACGGCGAGGGGCAGTGCGGCTGGCACGGCTGGCTGCAGGGTGGCCAGTTCGTCGGGTGCTGACTATCGGACAACATGCGCCGTCGCCGCAGGCCCTGACTCAGCCTGGTCCGCGATGCTCCAGCTGCGACGGTTGAAGCGGAGGGGCCAGGGCGCAAGCAAACACGGCCAACTTACGACAGAGCCCCCTGTACCACGTGACCGCGTGGTACAGGGGGCTTTTTTGTTGTCGTGAGCAGTCAGGCAAAATCAGCCGTTTTGGGCTGCGCGGTGGGTGGGACAGTGTTAGCGTGTCGTATGGCGATGGGACCGGGGCGCGGGCGAAATTGGGAAAGCAACATTCTGACCCTCTCCCGTGGGGGCGGTTAAACGGTGCGCTACGCCTGGTACAACGGTGAACGCGTGGAAGCCATATCAGGCAAGATTGGCCGTTGTGAATGCTGTGACGCTGACGTGCAGGGCTGCTACGGGGCGATCCGGCGGTATTGGCGGCACCTGAATGTCGAGGATTGCGATACATGGTCTGAAAATGAAGGTCCCTGGCACCGCGAGTGGAAGGCACGGTTTACCGCCTCTCAATCTCAGGATGAGGTCACCATCCGGAAGCCTGGAGACGCCGTAGGCCACCGTGCTGACATTCAGACCCGTCACAAGGTCGTGATCGAGCTCCAACATTCGTACCTCGCTGCGAACGCCGTACAGGCACGTGAAAGGTTCTACGGCGAGCTGGCGAACGGCATGATGTGGTTGTTTGATCTCACTGAAAAATCCGACAACTTTGAGTTGAAGGACAA
>NZ_JAIQXV010000049.1 GCF_020166415.1 Deinococcus multiflagellatus | reverse complement strand
GACACTGTTGGGAAACTCAGGCAATGAGCTTCACGAAGCGAGCGACACGCGTTTTTCCGCGCGGTATACCCTGTCTCCAGCCATCCAGCCGAAGCAGGTTGAGGGCAGCGGCTGTCCCCAGCGCCTGAAGTCGCATGGCGGCGTGCCCACGATACCGGGCATGTCGGAGATCACACCGCCTGACGGACTGTGACATCGTAGCCTCAATGCCGCTGCGCAACGCGTAGAGCAGCGCATGTTCGCCATTTTGGTGAGCGTCTCTTGCGGCCTGGAGGGCATGGAATTCGGGCGCTCGACGAAGCAGGAGATTCCGACCTCCCTTGTTCCGATCGGCCTTGGTGCATCGGGCACGGACTTCACAGCGTTCACAGGTGCGGCGCCGAAATTGGACAAGCACCACCGGCGTCCCCACGGCGTCGACGGTTTCCACCCAAGACTTGTTCAAGAAGCCCTGGGGACACAGGACATCATGACGTTCCCAGTCAATCCGAAAATCGCGGTGGGTGAACGCACCTTCGGTGCGTTCCTGCCAATTGTGGCGTTGACGGGGCGGACCAATCAGCGCAATACCCTGTTTTTGGCTGCTGGTCAGGAGCCCGGCGCTCATGTAGCCGCTGTCCACCAGGTGATCTGCAGGCGTCATCCCGTGGCCGATTAACCCGGTATGAATGTCTGGCAGTGCCTGAGAGTCATGCTGTGGCGCTGGGGCGAGATGAACATGCGTGATCAGTTCAGGTTGATCTGGCTCACAGGTTTCACTGAGATGCACGCGGTAGCCGTGCCATTTCGTTTCGCCCTTCGTGGCCCATCGGGTGTCTGGATCGTACGGCGACGCTGGACGCTCACTGGCTGCAATGGCGTCTGTCCACGCCACCCAGCGCAGCGCTTTTCCCTCGACATCACACAGAAACTGTTGGCTCCAGATCAACCGTAAGGTCTGCACGGCGGGCAGCTCACGCAGGTGAGCTGCCTTCTCTTGATCCAGCTGCTCCAGCAGCGCAAACCCCTCCTGGCCGATGTCTGCAGCGTATTGCTCGCGTTTGGCCTCGCCCCTGGGGAGGCGTCCCTCCTCAATCCGGTGGCCATAGCGTTTGACCAGCGACGCAGTGAGGAGCGGACGCAGCCAGTCGGGATCAGCCTTCGCCAGTTCATTCATCGCAGCCCGCATGGTCTCGCCAAGAAGTTCGAGACGGGTCAGTCGCCGCACCGCGCCAATCACATGCGTCGAATCCGTTCGCTGTTTTCCGCGCACCTTGATCCAGCCCTGCGCGATACCTTTCTGGACCAGGATATCGAGCAGGAGTCCCTCCTGCTCATGGTCCATCAAGCGGGCCCGGAAGTCACTCAACAGCGAGAAGTCGAAACCGGAATCTGTGAGCTCCAGGCCCAGCGCATACTTCCAATCCAGACGACTCCGCACCGCATCCGCCGCCTGACGATCGGGCAGGTCTTCGAGAAACTGGAACACGGTGACGAGCGCCAAACGCCAAGGGGCGACCCCTGGTCGCCCCGTCGTCGAGAACATCGTTTCAAAATCGCTGTCCTGGAACAGCGCCCCGAGTTCATCCCGGATACGCAGGTAGAGGTTCCCCTTGCGAAAGGCAGCACGAGCCACACGGGCAGTCTCTGGGGGCACTTCGCCAAATGGTGTTGGTCGCAACATGCTCTACTTTGCGCTCTTTTCCAAGACCAGCTGAGTTTCCCAACAGTGTC
>NZ_JAIQXV010000048.1 GCF_020166415.1 Deinococcus multiflagellatus | reverse complement strand
GAACGGCCTGAGTGCCAGAATCTCCATAGGGTATGGGGTCGGAGAGACGATAACCCGTAAAAAAGATGTCATCCAACACACTGGTCGAGAACGTGATGGCGTTCTCTGTCACCACCGCCACTTGATCCTTTCGCCAAATTCTGATCAGCAAGGATGGACTGTCTTCATCGGCTGCTGCATCCTCTGCGCCATGGAGATCGAATATCTCCTGAAGCTTGACTGGCATTAGGTACTCTCTGGCGTACGAACCCGTCGGCACACTGATGGAAAACGCGCCTTTGCCAGACACCAACGCTTCAGACGCCTGAACGCGGTACAGCGGGATCACGTTGGGCGAATACTCCGCGTCCAGGGGCACAGGCAGATCAGCGGCACTGACCCGGCTGACTGTTATTTGCGCGGTGGTCGCACTGGCGTCTCGCCATTTCGTGGGAGTGGTGACCTTCACCCCTTCGGGCGTCGTGATGGTCTCGCCCGGACGCACACTGTAGGTTCGGGTAAGAGGCGTGCCGTCATCGGCCCGCAGACCCAAGTGGCGCTCATCGGTCACACAGTGCCAGGACGCCGTCATGGTGACCGTCCAATCTGAGACCGTGGGGGGATGGACGGTGCAAGTGAATGGGACCAAGGCCACCTGGGGCTGCGCACAAGGCACCGTCAGATTTCGGGCTGCATCTACCCGCATGGCCCCAAGATCCAGCTGCCAGGCGCCCGCCAGACCCAAGAGGATCAGGCCAGTCAGGCTGATGCGCGTGATGAATCTCAAGGTCATCGAGCATTGACTGTACGTGGGAAATGGGCCGAAGTGTGCCAATCTGCCTGTCGCAATCGGCGAGGGTTATGCGGCGCTGCGTCTTGGGGGCGTGCAAACAAGGATGAGCACGCCTTCAAGACGTTATTGAAGCTCGGATGACGCGCTGAGGCTGTGGAACCACAGGTTGTACCACTGGGCTTGTTCGTCAACAGTACTCCCCATTTTGTCTACAGGCTCAAAGAGGTCGACGAGGTCAGCTGTATTCGCAGGTTGGCCCAAGGCGAGCCGATAAGCGACACGTGCACCAATGGAGAGCGCCATCGGGGACGGGTAAACCCCAAGCATGGCGCCTTGAACGCACAACAGCAGACCGTCATGCTCCAACTCACGACGCACCACGCAGAGTGTTTCAAAGAAACCACTGTCCTGCCCCTCGTAGACGCGCGACGGTGTGGCCACCCGAACACGAATGAGGCCATGGTCCTCATCTTCAAGCACGGACATCTCAGCGATCTGATCCGGCTGTCCATCCTGGTGAAGTCGAACCGTGTAGACCTCCAGCATCGTGATCAACCGTACCCCATTCCCCTTGAGCAGTACGGACACCACAGGACAGGACACGTCTGCTGGCGTGCTTGGGGCAAGGTTGGTCGCCAGCCCTCAGGGTCAACGCGTACCGTGACCAATCGAAGGGCTTGCAGATAGAGCATCGCGGTCATGCACAGCACCGCATGATGGTGCAGCCCTCGCCAGGAACGGCCTTCGAAGTGATCCAGGCCCAGTTCCTCTTTGAGTTGTTGATGCACCTGCTCGCAGGACCACCGAGCCTTGATGTCGCGGATCAACTCGATTTTTGACGTGTTGGCTGGATGATTGGTGAGGTAGTACTTCCGCTCCCCACTGGGCCGACGTTCGCCAACGACCCAGACTTCGTCACCGGGCAAGTGGGACCCGTCATGAAGTTCCCCACCGTCGGCAACCCGGACGCGCATGACCGCAAAGCGTGCGTGCAGCGGTCCTTTGGTGCCCTTGCGCCAGGTGCGTGAAACCCATTTGTGCGGCGGCAGGTCATGCAACACCTGAGCCACGCTTTTGCGTGGCTCGTCGGGAACGGGGACCAGGAGTCGACCAGTCTTGGATCTCCGCTCCGTCAGCATCCCGACCTTCGTGGAGTACACCTTCTGCGTGCCTGGGACACCGACCGCCCAGGTCAGCCCCCGAGCCGTGAGTGCTCAACGAAATGCAGCGCTATTCCCATAGCCAGCATCTGCGACGACGACTTTGAAGGTCACGCCATGCTGCCGGACGCGGTCGATCTCCTGCAGGGCCAACTCCTTCTTGGTCAGAAACAGCCGGTGTCCCACAGGGACACCGGCAGCAACACACCGTTCTGGGTCATCCGTCCACGCCTGGGGCAGGAACAACCGCAGCGCCAAAGGAACGGGAAGATCGTTCTTCGCGAGCGTCAGCGAGACCAGGACCTGACAGTTGGCCACCTTGCCCAGCACACCGCAATACTGCCGGGCGACCCCGACACTGCCGGTGCCTTGTTTTGGAAATGCCGTGTCATCCACGATCAACACGGCATCACGGCCACCGACCAACCGCTGCGCCTGACGCGCGAGGACGGCGCCCAGCTGGTCATCCTGCCAGGGACTCACCGTCACAAAATGGTGCAGCTGCGCGTACTGGCCAGGGGCAACGTGTTCGGCGAGTGGTTGCAGACTTTTGCGTTCCAGCGGGGCCATCAAGCCGCGCAGGTAAATGGGACACCACTTTCGGCGGCGAGCGTGTCCCAGCACGCGCTGAAAGGGACGCAGGAAGCGCCGAAGGGACAAGGCATGGTCCTGAGCAGAGGTCATGCGTCAGCCTGACAGACACGCATGAGTGCCGTCCAGGAAGCCAAAACCT
>NZ_JAIQXV010000047.1 GCF_020166415.1 Deinococcus multiflagellatus | reverse complement strand
AACGCCAGCAGAAGGGGACTTGCTGCGCCTGGTGGCACGCGGTCTCGCCAACAAGGAAATTGCCCGTGAGTTGGGAATTGCCAATCAGACCGTACAAAACGGCCTGACACGCGTGTTTCAGAAGCTGGGCGTGAAGACCGATTGCGCAGTTGGGATGCGGGTGAATGCGGGGAGGCGATGCCTCCCCGCATCTGTGTTGCGGTGGTTCAGGCGAACTGTGGTGCGCGGCTCATGGTGCGGAGATTGACCAGGCCCGCCACACAACCCCAGAACAGGCCGTGCCGCCGGGTGTCGTTCCGGTAAAACTCCCGGCAAACACGGAACTTCTTCAGTTTGCACACCACGTTCTCCACCGTGATCCGCACCTTGGAGATCTGATGGTTGAGCTCCCGGTCCTCCGGGCTCAGCGCGCCCCCTCGGGGCCGCATGCGGGGAACGATCACCTCGTGCTCCGGGCACAGCTTATCCAGGCCCGTATACCCGCGGTCGCCCCACACGCGACTTCCCCGGGGAAGTCGCGGCAAGAGTCTCGACTGTTTCAGGACCTTCATGTCATGGGTGCGCCCGCCGGCGGGCGCACTGAGGTGTACGACGAGCCCCTCTGGAGTGACCGCCACCTGCGTTTTCAGGGTGTGGGTGCCCTTCTTGACGCTGAAGAACTTCTTCTGGTCCCTGGGCCGCCCCACGGCGTTCTTCCCAGGACCACTCCCCTTCTTCTTCTTGGGTTGGCCTCGGGGCTGCTCGGTCCCGTCGATGATCATGTCCGCGATCTCCGGGAACGCTTCAAGGACGTCGTCCAAGGTGCGCAGCCGACGACGCGGGGCGTCGTCGGGCGTGACCTTGCGGCTGTCCAGTGTCCGGGCGCGGAGAGGAGCAGGCAATGCCTGCTCCAGGAGGGGCAGCAGCGCGTGGATGTTCCGGCAGACGTTGGCGGCGTCCATCTCGAACAGCACACCCAACAGATGCATGGGCAAGTAATGCCGGAGGTACATCAGGGTGAGCAGCAGGCGGTGCGGAACATCCAGCTTGAACTGCCGGCCGGCCCCGATGCGGCGCCTTCGTCCCTCCCGCAGGAGGGACGTGCGGTGCGCCTGGGTCCACAGGGGCTCGAGCTGTTCAGCGAGGATGCTGAACTCACTGGGATTCAGGCCGCAGAGCGACTCGAAGGACCGGGGACGCTGCATGAGGCGCGACACCTGAAGCATGCCCCTACTCTGCCCAATTCACCTCAACTGCGCAACGGGTCCTGAGTAGCCGTAACGAAGCGATTCTGTATTACTGGGACATCGCCAACAAGCCACCTATACAATGACGACCATGCTGCGTAAGATGATCTGTGCCCTTGCCATTCTGGCTGCCAGTGTTGCGGGCGCTGGTGGCAGAGACGTGCCACTCCCCTCACGTCTCTTGCCAGACCAGGAACTCGGGCAGGCACTGTGCATCCGCAACCTTCAGGGCTTCCGCACGGTGCCCGCGGGAGTCCCGGTCACTTATTCCAGGAACATCAACAACTCCGGCCATGTCGGTCAGTCGTATTTCTGGGTAGGCACGGCGCGCTTTCAACAGGGCGGGCAGGTCAGGACCGTGCGGTTTACTTGCACCGTGACGAATGGCAAGGCAGCCGTGACGCTCCGCTAAAAGCCGGGAAGCGCCACGGGAAAGGAGAGGGCTTCATTGGCCCTCTCCTTTCCCATGGGTTACGTCAGTTGGGCGATCAGCGGTACGTTCTGGATGACCATGCCTTGCCGCTGATACTGAGGCGTGCGGTTGACCAGGGCACCCAGGGAGCCTTGCGTGGTGGCATTCCAGTCAAGCCACACGCCGCCACGCTGCACCTTCACGTTGCGGAACGTCACTTGCGGGTGCCGGGGCGTATAGCCGCTGGATGACGTGGCACTGTTGTCCTCCCCGCCGATCAGCATCTTGCCGGAGTAGGTTGGGGACGCCACGGCGGCCGTGCGAGAGAACGTGATGCGCCCGTCCTGTACAGTCGCGTCCGCTTCCGTGCCCCGGTTGACGATCTTGACGAAGACCTCACTGGTAGGGCTCACAATCTGGTTCTGCTGACCAAATTTGGCGTGATTGGCGAAGTAGCGCCAGACTGGGCCGTTTCCATCGCCCTTATCTGCGTAGCTGAGGCCAACTTCGTAATAGTCGTCCAAAGCAAGAAAGAAGTTGACGAAATCATACGTGCTCAGACCCGTAGGCGTTGCTGGGACGCTAATGTATCCCTGTATGCCCGTGAAGTTCGACTCTGCCGTGTATACCTTCACAAATTCCTGAAGAGCCATGCTGTACCTCCCGAACCAAATTTGAAGTGATCACTTCTGGAGTAAGCATGGTGTATACAAGTCTTATTTTAAACTCTGAAATCTACCTCATTGCTACAAGAAATCTACAGGTAGAAAAGTTTTTAAAGTAAAACTTTTCTACCCGGCATAGGAAAGATCTGTGGTGCATTTTTGTTGACTGGTTTGGATGGGAAAGCAGAGATGTACTGGTATATTCGGATAGGCATACTGGTAGAAAACGTTCTTTCTCTCAAACGGATGGATCCGCATACTGATTGCAGAAGTGGCCACTTCAATTCAGAACCACCAGGAGTGCAGATATGCCAGCCATTCGTATCCCCCGCAGCAACTTCAAAGTCCGTTTCTCTGGTGACGCCAGCGGTGCTGGTCGTCGCAATGTCCCGAC
>NZ_JAIQXV010000045.1 GCF_020166415.1 Deinococcus multiflagellatus | reverse complement strand
CAACTAAGTGAAATTCATTTGACATTGTATATTCTCTACTCGGGAACGAGGCTTAAGACGCTTGAACCGGAGAACTGTGATTGAAGCCTGTGTCCGGTTCAACAATTTGGATTTCGTATTCCAGCCGAACACCACTTGCCTGTTCGACCCTTAGTAGAGCGGTTTCCGTTAGTCCTTGAACATCTGCGCTAGTTGCACGCCCGAGATTCATAATGAAGTTAGCGTGTCGGTCAGAGAACTGAGCGTCGCCAATGCGGTAGCCCTTCAATCCAGCCTGTTCTATGTACCACCCGGCCGACCGAATGCCTTGATCCGTTACAACACCCTTAAACGTACTGCCGAGCGTCCTGCCGACAGGCTGGGTCAGAAGTCGGTAGTCGCGGTATCGGGCCATCTCTGAGCGAATGGCGTCGGGATCGCCCGGTTTCAAGCACAGCGTTGCGGAAATGACGATCAGGCCGCTGCCCAGTAGGCTACTTCCCCGGTACCTGAAGCATAGTTCGTCACAGGTTAGCGTGTGTAGCCGCCCGTCGGCGTCCAAGACGGTGACTTCGTGCACGACTTGTGACATGTCTCCGGAGAAGGCCCCGGCGTTCATCGTCACAGCCCCCCCGACCCTCCCAGGAATTCCTTCAGCCCACTCTAAGCCACTGAGGTTCATGGCCCTTGCCGACCGTGATAGCTGAGGCAAACTTACTCCTGCTTCAGCAATCACGGTCCGATCACCCACGAAGCTAAATCTTCCCTGTGCGAGGCGCATTACGACACCTTGGTATCCGCTATCAGAGTACAGCGTGTTGCTTCCCGCACCGAGAATCATGATTGGACCGTGATGTCTAGCGAAGTGAAGTACATCTTTCATTTCCGCAAGGCTAGTCACATCGAACAGCCAACGGGCCGGACCACCTATGCCCATGTACGTCATTCTCTTCAACTCGAAGTATTCCAGGGGTTGTATCGGTCGCAATACAGCACCATTACGTCCTTGCATTGATCTTTGTGGCATGACAGCAATTTGGTTAACTGGCGTAGGACCGACCAACAACCTTACCGTTAAGACCCACCAGAGGAACCCAGAAGTGGGGCTCGTTGAACTGGTCTACTTCGTCAGGTAAGTAACCACAAGTCCGTAAAAATTCGCGTGCAACCCGGTCTATCGCTGATGCAGTGACGTGCCGACGGTCCGGTTGCCATACATTCTGCTCCTGAAGGTCATACCGGCTGATCAGCTCATAGGACCGGAAGTAATGGACGTGCGGCGCACGTTCGATCACGTCCCGCATACCGACCGCGAGAATAGCCTTGGAGAGAGTCGTGGCCTCCTCAACACTGTAGGGGGACGACGTGTATTTGAGTGGCACCGGCGAGAGCGTAAATATGATAGGAATATCGGCGCTGACGTGCTGGCGGATGCAGTCAATGATGCTTGCAGTACTTCGCTGGACTTCCTCTGAAGTGGCGAAGCGGGAAGCCCACCGTACTCCGATGTCTCGCGGGTCAGCCTCAATTGGAACGCGATTGAGGATGAGATTCGTCAATCCGTAAGATTCCCAAACCTCGCTCAGGCCGTAAGTAATAATGATGCTATTTGCCTCCCGGAGTGCAGCCCTAGCTTGGTCGTCCAAGGCCGCGTTACGAGCCATGAGCTCTTCTCTGGTTGGCGCAGTGATCCATGAGCGCCATGGGTCACGGTACCTCATGGCTCCATTCTTGCGTTCTTCGATAATGTGCTCTTCCCACTGGAGGGGCATAAACAAACGTGTGAACTCGCCCTCAATGGCGAAAGGGTTATACAGGGTGTCCCACAGATCATAGTGGTTGCGGACGCCATGATGGTCGAGCCAGCGCGCGATATTTCGCGCGAAGCAACTCCCAAGGGCGACCACACTCCGAAAACGGATTGGTTCATTGAACGGCTTACTGGTGATGGTCTCCTGCGTTTCCCAACCGTCGGTAAACCATGGTTGAAGTCTCATGCAGTTGCTCCTGCGGGCACGAGTGGCGCAGTTACCCGACGAAGCGGGAATCCGATCTGCTGGAGGTCACGGATACAATCTTCATAACCACGCTGAATCTGCGCGTAATTGGTCAGCTCAGTCTTGGCTTCCCGGGCCAGACTGGCAATGAGGAGCGCAGCGCCGGCCCGGATATCTGGGGCCTGCACCTGTACGGGAAGCCTGTGCGGTTCACATCCTCGAATCTGGATCTGCTGACCTCCATCATGACGGAGGTCGAAGCCCTGACGCTTGAGCCCTGGCACGTGGGAGCTCCGGGAATCGTAAACCAGGTCGGTGATTGTGGTCATTCCAGGCAAACTGACCAACCCGGCAGCGATAAGAGGGGCGGCGTCTGTGGGTAGCCCCGGCCAAGGGCGAAAGGTCAACTCCCGGGCGTGCCGCGCATCGACGGTAGAGAGTCGCGTTGCCCGTCCATCGACTTGATAGGTGATTCCACATCGGCCCATGAGATCCGATACGCAGTCTGGGATGGCGCCTACCCCCTCAGCCACGAAGGCCGTGTGGAACGGCATGACTGCAGCAGCGTAGGTGAGAAGTACGGTGTAGTCTGGGGGGAGGACCACCTCGACATCAAGACGCTCATTTCGGCCTGCGTGAATGGTCAGGCATCTTCCATCCCGAACGATGTGCCGACGCGTTCCGCGCGAGACCATTTCTATAATGATGTCGACCACCGGCTCCAGAGCGATGTTCGTAAGATGAATAGCTCCCTCGTACTGTGTGGCAGCCATAATCGCATTGCATGTAACACCGACACTCGGGCCAAACCGGGACGCGCAGTCGAATCGAACCTCCTGAACACGGTGTTTGAGTTCAGCGCGGCACTCGATATCTTCGTACACTATGAATCCAAAGGCCCGGAGAAGATCCATGTGCCGCTCAACTGGGCGATGGGAGAAGTTACACCCCCCAAGCTCACCGAGATGAACGATCCCGTGGCGAAGTCCGACAGCGGTGGATAAGCACATGGTTGCGCGGAACTTGGCCAATGAGGTGAGATCGCATCCTTCCGTATCTACGGACCTGACCTCTACCTGTGAGCCAGTTTGTCCTACCTTACATCGCCCAGTCTTCTCTAAGGCATCCTTGATTCCAATAAAGTCCAGGCACAAAGGCGTATTGAGCAGCCTGACGTGCCTAAACAGTGTCGATGCAACAAGTGCATGAACCGCAGCGACTTTATCACCTTGAATACGAAGCGCCCCACCGACGTTCGCAGGTCGGCCATCAGCGATAATCAGATCGCTATTCTCAACTTTTCCTAACACGGGGGTGATGCTACCTGCGCTCTGAAGGACTGTAAAGCGAAGTTGCGGTGGCCAACCCTGCAGCAGGCCATGCCGGGCGTCTGACTACCAGTCAAAAT
>NZ_JAIQXV010000044.1 GCF_020166415.1 Deinococcus multiflagellatus | reverse complement strand
GCCGTGACAACTGTAAGATTCTGTTGGCAAAGTCAGAAAAGGCGCAAAATGCAGCATGTTACGCCCCACCCCGATAGGCGATATTCCGACGGAAACCGCACGCATCGCTCAGGCGGCGTTTCCCAAAGGCAACTTCTATCTGCGCCTGCGCGACGAATTGGGCGTCCTGTACCAAGATGCTGATTTTGCCCCGCTCTTTCCGCCACAAGGCCGACCTGCCCTCGCCCCGTGGCGGCTGGGCCTGGTCACCGTATTCCAGTTTCTGGAAGGGCTGCCCGACCGACAAGCAGCTGATGCGGTACGAAGTCGCCTGGACTGGAAATATGCCCTGGGCTTGGCCCTGACTGACTCCGGCTTTCACTACAGTGTGCTCAGCGAGTTTCGCACGCGGTTGGTGGCGCATGAGCAGGAGGGACTCCTGCTCGACCGGCTGCTCGCGCACTTCGTTCAGCACGGTTGGCTCCGGGCTGGAGGCAAACAACGCACCGACTCCACGCACGTCATCGGTGCCGTTCGGCGGTTGACCCGTCTGGAGCTGATTGCCGAAACCCTGCGCGCAGCGCTGAACGAACTGGCCGCGGTTGACCCCGATTGGCTCCGACCCCATCTGTCCGACGAACTGGTGAAACGGTACGGCCACCGCGTCGAAGAAGGTCGGCTCCCTCGCGGGGAAGCGAAACGCGAACAGTACGCGGTGGAGATTGGCCTCGACGGCCTGCAACTCTTGGCGCGGCTGGCACAGCCAGCCGCCGTCCATCTCACTGATTTACCGAAGGTGTGTACGCTGCGGCTCATCTGGGCGCAGCAATTTGAGGGAGACGGAATGAAACAGCCGCTCAAGTGGACCGCTTGGTCCACTGACATTCCCGCCAGCGAACGGCCCGCGTCGCCCTACGACCCGGACACCCGCTTCTCCACGAAAAACTCGTTGAGGTGGCAAGGCTACCGGGTGCATTTCAGCGAAACCTGCGAGCGCGACGCCCCTGAGCTGGTCACCAATGTTCACCTGGCCCCGGCCCCACAGCAGGATTCGGTCGCGCTGCCCACCATCCACACGCAGTTGCAAGCCCGCACGCTGGTGCCCAGCATTCATCTGGTAGATGCGGGCTATATCAGCGCCGCGCTCATCACCAGCAGCCGGGCACAACAGATTCAACTGATCGGGCCACCCCAGCGGCGCATGAACTGGCAGGAACGCACCGAAGGGGCGTTCACCCACAAGGACTTCATCATCGACTGGGAGCGGAAAGACGTGCTGTGCCCACAACGCTACCTGAACAAATCCTGGGTCGAAACAGTCGATTCTGTGGGCACACCGGTCATCCTGGTTGAATTCCGGCGGCGAATTTGTGAACGCTGTCCGGTTCGCGCCCAATGCACCCGTGCCGACCGGACCAAGGGGGGCCGGAATCTGCTGCTACGACGGGAGCCTGAATTTCAGGCGTTGCAGGAGGCACGCCAGGCCCACGACAGCGGTGCCCACGCACCGCTCTACGCCCTGAGAAGTGGCATCGAAGCGACGTTCTCGCAAGCCGTTCGGCGGCTTGACCTTCGCCATGCCCGCTACCGAGGCCACGCCAAACTTCAGCTGCAACTCAGCAGCACCGCCGCGGCCTTGAATCTGCTGCGATTGGATGACTGGCGACGGGAGCGGCCCCGTGGCCCCACACGCACTGCACGGTTTGCACGGCTCCACCGGGCGTCACCGTCAGCATCGCAAACCACTCGAGCGCTCTGTTCAACCTGAAAGCGTCAACGTGGCCCTGGGCACCACCACGCCCTCTTCCTTTCGTTTATCCGAATAGACGAATGAATATGGTAGGTTGGACCGATGCACCATCATCCCCTGGCGGTTCCACCCCACAGCGACGACCTGTGGCAGGTCACCACCCTGTTCAAGGCCCTGTCTGAACCCATCCGGGTTCAGATTCTTCTGCGCCTGATCATCGGCGAATTGAGCGTGTCCGCACTGGTTGAAGCACTCGCTGTCCCGCAAAGTACCGTCAGCCGTCACCTGAACGTGTTGCGTGGCGCGGGCCTGGTTCAGGCCCGCCGGGACGGCACCCACGTGTATTACCAACTGGCCGATACCCACCTCATTACCCTGCTGCAAGAAGCCTTCAGCCACGCCCAACATACCCGGTTGGGGTTGCCCGACCATCCTCAGGTGGAGACCAGCGTGGGAAGTGTCCATTGAACGCCCTGGTGCTCTTCAGTGCGCTGCGCAATCCCCTCTTCGCCCGGCTGTATACCGCCCAGACCGTCAGCCAGATCGGGGACGCCCTCACCTGGGTCGGTCTGGCGCTGCTCGCGGCCCAACTCGCGGGGCCACAGCAGGCCCCAGCGGTGCTGGCCATCGCCCTGACCCTGCGGGTCAGTGCCTTTGTGCTGCTCAGTCCCCTGGCTGGGGTCCTGGCCGACCGGGTGAACCGCCGCACCGTCCTGGTCGCCTGTCATTTCGGGCGGCTGCTGGTGATGCTGGGGATGTTCCTGGTCACGCAGGTCTGGCAAATCTACGTGCTGATGTTTCTCCTGAATGCCCTGACGGCCTTTTTCACCCCCACCAACCAGGCCACCGTGCCGCTGGTGGTCGGGCGTGACGACGCCCGACCGGCCTTTGCCCTGTCGAGCGCCACCACCGAAGTGCTGGGCATCGTGGGCCCCGGTCTCGCCGGGGTCCTGGCCGCCGTGCTGGGCACCCGCGCGCTGTTCCTGGTGGACGCGGCGAGCTTTCTGCTCGCCGGGCTCTTGATGCTGACCCTCCCGGCCCTGCGGGCCAGTGACCAGCCGGTGGACCGCAGCACCTTGGCGGATGTCAAAGACGGCACGGCCCGCCTGTGGCGGGACCCCCCCATCCGGTTCGCGCTGCTGATGGAACTGGTGGCCGCCGTGACCGGCGCCCTGATTCTGACCGTGACCGTCTCGCGCGTACAGGGGGGCCTGAACCTGGGCGAAGCGCAGTATGGCTGGGTGATGGCGGCATTTGGCCTGGGCGCAGCCCTGGCCTCGCTGGCCGTGGGCGCAGCCGGGAAACGGGTGCCGCTGACGCGCTTTATTGCCCTGGGGGCGGTGGTGACCAGTCTGGCGATTGTGCCGGGGGACCTGCTGCCACTGGGGGGGCTGATGGTGTTCTGGCTGCTGGCGGGGGTGGGGCAGAACTGGGTGAACCTGCCAACGGAGACCTTGCTGGCGGAACGAACGGAGGAGGCCGCGCAGGGCCGGGTGTACGGGGCGCACTTTGCGTGGAGTCACCTGTGGTGGGCGTTCGCGTATCCAGTGGCGGGGTTTTTGGGCACGCAGTTGCCCGGACAGGCCTTTTTGGTGGGCGGGGGACTGGCGCTGGTGTTGCTGGCCAGTATCTGGTGGACCCACCGGGGCGCGGTGGCTCAGCGCGCGTCCTGACGAGGAGAAGGGGAGCAGCAGGGCGGGGTCAGTGGGAACAGGCTGTGCCTGTTCCCACTGTTGACATCAGGTCTCAACCCCCAATCCTGACTTTGCCAACAGAATCTTATAG
>NZ_JAIQXV010000043.1 GCF_020166415.1 Deinococcus multiflagellatus | reverse complement strand
GCCAGCATCGGCCGCCGCGTTCGCGCCGCAGCGCTGCCAGTAGCTGGCCGCCACGCGGGCACTGAGCTGAGGGTCCTCGATCAGTTCGGGGTGGGCTTCCAGGTTCAGACCTGGGCGACTGTGGGCCCGGTACATCGACCGCCCAGTGAGCTGGATGTACCCGCCGCCCCGGTAGCGGTGCCCGTCGCCGCTCGCTTCGCTGCCATTGCCCAGCCGGTTCGCATAGGCGCGGTTGGCCAGGGCCACCGGGTTCTTGATGTAGGGCCGCGCCGCCGCCGCGCTGCCCTGGAAGGCCGTGCGGAAGATGTTCGCAATGCGCGTGGGGTCGCGGTAGTACAGGTCCTCGCGCACGTTCCGGAAGCCAGACTCCTGCGCAATGTTCGCCAGCCACGCCGCGAGGCGCAGCCGGGTCGTAATGCCGTGCTCGGCCGCCGCGACCGAGAGCACCCGCGCCGCCACTTCGGCGTCGGCGGGGGCGGTCCCGGGGCGGATGCGGCGCAGTTGGGCGGCGGTGATCATGGTGTGCCTCCCCCGCCGTGGCGGGACAGCAGGTCAGCGGCGCGCCGCTTGATCCAGGCTTCGTCGAAATTGCCCGACACGATGTCGCGCAGAAAGTCGATCAGCGTGTAATGCACGCGCTTGAGGTCGTCCAGTTCGGTCTCCACGCGCTCCAGTCGCGCGCGGTCCTCTTCGCGGCCCTTCTCCAGCTCGGCGACCCGCTGGTCCAGGCGGTTGCGTTCCCCCTCCAGGCGGGTGTAATTGGTGTCCTTGCCCTTGCCCCACAGGGTCCAGACGCCGATCACGAGGGTGCTGGTCAGGGTAATGGCCTGCAGAATCTCCCCACTGGTCACTGCTGCCTCCACACAACCTTAAGGGCCAGCGACGTGCTGCCGCAGTGCCACATCAGCGGGAAACAGGTGAAACTCAGGGCGTTCGGGCCCAAGGCCAGCCACGCGGCGGCGGCCACCGTGGCCAGCCAGATAAAGGCCAGCATCATACCCACCATCGCCCAGCGCGGCTGCCGGGTGCGCAGCAGCACCACGCTGGTGAGGCCAAACAGGCCCGCCCAGACCAGGGGACTGACCTGCAGCCCGCCCCAGGTCTCCAGAATCCACAGCATGGGTTTGGCCAGGGGCAGCACCATGAACGCCGTCAGGCCCAGTAGCACGCGCCCGATGAGCATCTGGTCGCGGTAGCGGCACTTCAGTTCGGGGCCCACGGCGCCCCCTTGATTGGCACGTCGCGCCAGTCGTTGGGCGCGGCCCGGTCCTGCACGCGGGCGCCCTGGAAGACCCAGTACCCCACCTGCCGGGGAAAGCCCCCGTTAAGCCGGAAATAGCCGATGGGCGGGATACGGCCCCCCAGACGGGTCAGAATTCGGGCCAGCCGTTCGCCACCGGGTGGACAGGCGGGGGGCAGCTCAATCAGCACGAGGTACTGGCCGAGCATGTTGGGGCCGGCCTGCACGCGGGCCTCCACGCGGCAGGCCGGGGTGGTGAGCTGAGGGGCGGGCGCCCAGGCCACCGGCAGGGCGGGAATCTGGGCGTGGGCAGCGGCATCGCGGTAGCAGTGGTGCGAAGAGTCGGGTTTTGCCTCTGCCTCAGCTCTCAACCTCGTCTGGATCGCGCAGCCGCCTGAATTGACCGGCCGGCATCTGTGAGGTCAGCGAGAAGTGGTACCGGCCGCCGAGGTGGATGTGCTCAAACTTCAGAGGTGACAGCCGCTGCACATCTTCCTCCCGCACCTCCACGCCCTCGACACGCAGTTGATTCAGGATGAGGTCGAGATAACGGGCATTCCAGAGAATGATGGCGTTCACCACCAGGCCCAGGGCCCCCAACTGATCTTCCATCCCGGCCACATAGTGTTGCCGCAGTTCCCCATGTCGGCCCTGGAACACCGCCCGGGCCAGCCGGTGCCGGGCCTCCTGGCGGTTGCGCTGGGTGCCGATGGTGCGGCGATAAAGCGGATCATCGTGATAACTGAGCAGGTGGAGCGTACTGGCGATCCGTCCCACCTGCTCCAACGCCCGCGTGAGGGCGCTTTTGGGTTTGACGCCGATCACTTTGAGCAGATCCGAGGCCCGCACCGTCCGGGTCATCAGTGACCCCGCGAGGCGCAACAGATCGTCCCAGTGGGTGGCAATGAGCGCGGTGCTCACCTGCGACGTCGCCAGCGCATTCAACTTCCCGTACTGCGCTTCTCGGGACATGCGCGCGTAGGTTCGCTCGCGCAAATCGGCTAGCTCCGGGCTGAACTGATAACCCAACAGGCGGAACAACCCGAAGACCATGTACGACGAGGCTGCCGTATCCGACACGAGTTGCTGAGGGCGCAGCACCGTGTTCTGCTCAATCATGCCGTCCAGGGCGAACAGGGAATCGCGCAGGGTCCCCGGCACCACGATGCCGTGAAAACCGCTGTACTGATCGGAGATGAAGTTGAGATAGGTCACGCCACTGCGAACGCCAAAATACTTGGGGTTCTGGCCGGCGTAGATGGTTTTCACCGGTACGCGGAAGCGCAGCCCGTCCACGGAGGCCACCTGACCGTCCCCCCACGCCGCCACCGTCGGAATGGTGGCCTGAAACTCCACCAAACGGGCATTGGCACTCGCAATGGTTTCGGCGCGCAGGTAATGCTGATCCACCCAGGACAGGCGGCCGCGCCCAAGGGCCTCTGTCTCCGGTTGAACCACCGCGTCCAGTCCAACATTGCACGCTTCAGCCAGCAGGACCGCGCAAACGCTGACGTCGAGGTGTTCCACCCGTGTTCGCGCTTCGCTCAAATGCGTGAAGGCGTGGGCAAACCCCGTCCAGCGGTGCACTTCCAGGAGCAGATCCGGCAAATCCAGGCGAGGCATCCGCCTCGCCACCAGTTCCCGCAGGTGCCGCAGACTGAGCGGCTCGGGCAGCGCCTCGTCCTCCTGAAGCACCAGCACGGTGCGGCCCTCTTCTTCTGCCAGAGAGACCGCGGCGTTCTGCGGTAAGCGGGCTTCTACCAACTGGTACCGCTCGTCCAACTGGGCGCTGAACCGCGCCAGCATGACCTGCGGATCAGGGTCAAGGTCAAGACTCCGGCAGACCTCAGCCTTCAGAGCCGTCCAGGCCTGATCCGACAGCAGGCGCAGGCGAGGGTCATTAAATTTGGGACTGGCTGACACAAAGACGTCGCGGCGCTTCAGGGCCAGATGCAAATGGTCGAGAACACAAAGGGTGTAAGCAGGCCGGTTCAGTGGCCCTTTTCTGGGAATGAGCTTGCTCCAGTCACCCTTGACGAGCGTGAGTGGCACCTCGGTGGCCATGACCTGTGATCGGCGCCCCAGACGCCGCAGCGCCTGAAGCGCGGCCAGGGACGGCCCTCCAGCGGCGCTGCCCTCAAAGGTCACCGTCCTCAGCAGGGCCGGTAGAAACTGCTGCACGTAGCTGTAGCGGCTGAGCAGCCCTTCCAACCGCGTCTCGCTTCTGGGCCGGGTCAGTGCCTGAACCGTTTCCGCCGCGGCCTGAAGCTGTTCCTGAGGCACCAGGGCCAGCACCCGCGCCGCGAAAGTGGGAAAGTCCTGGGGCGGTTGCCCCAGGCTCTCCAGAAAAGCCAAGGTGAGCTGATTGCTGTGCCGGGCCGCTTCTTCCAGTGACGGCAGGTGATCCTGCCGCGTGCCGTCCTCTTTGCGTTCAATCCGGTTGAAGAGGTCGGTCAGCAGGCTTTCAAACAGGGTCAAGGCGTCATCCAGGGCCTGACCTTCAAGGCGATGAACCGTCACCAGCAGGGTGGCGATGCGCCGGGAGCGGGTCATGCGGCGGATCGCCTGGGCCTTGACGCCCATCCCGATGCGGAAGAGGGTGTTCAGCCGTTGTTCAGGAAAACCGCTCAGGTCCAGGGTGGTCACGCCGGCCCGCCGCACCGCTTCAACCCGCTTGAGCGCACCAACGAGTCCAGGCGCAGAGACCGACAGCGGCGCTTTCCGGAGCTGGTCAAGTCGGGAGACCGAGGAGCGAGGGGGAACGTCCAGCAGGGCTTCAAGCGCCGTCACCTGGGCTTCACTGGGCAGGGCT
>NZ_JAIQXV010000042.1 GCF_020166415.1 Deinococcus multiflagellatus | reverse complement strand
GGCGTGTAGGCTATGTCGTCATGGGGCGCTTGACAGAGTGGCCGAATGTGGGAAGTCGCCGAAAGGACGTTGTCTGGCACCCGTAAGGGGAGTCCACAAGGGTTCGAATCCCTTACGCCCCTTGAAATACGTCCGCATGGGCGTATTTCACTTTTTCTCTGGCTTGGCCTACACGCCCTAGCTGTACTTTGGGGATATTCAGGGCGGAACGAAGGAGGCCAGCATCGGTGATGCTGGCCTCCTTGCTATGCCACGTTCCCTGCCCCCCTGGACCCGCCATTTTCCCACCTGGTTTGCGCCCTTCCTGACGTACTTTCGTCATCGTGCCCAGCGCACCTGGGCACCGCTGTATGTGCGAGGACTGTGCAGTGCGGCTCACCGAAAAAGCATGCAACCCCTGGCGGCTGTCGTGGCGCCGGGAAAGGAAGACCACATCCAGCAGTTCATCACCGACAGTCCTTGGTCAGCCGGTCCCTTGGAAACCCTACTGGCACAGCGGGCTGAGGAGATGCTGGGGGGCAAGGACGCTGTGTTGATCATTGACGACACGTGCTTGACGAAGTTCGGCACCAAATCGGTCGGTGTCGCTCGCCAGTATTCCGGACAGGCCGGCAAGATTACCACCTGTCAATGTCTTGTTCCCCTGACCTTGGCCCAACATGAGCTTCCCGTTCCCGTCGCATTACGACTCTTCCTGCCACAGGAATGGACCCGTGATTCGGCGCGCTTGGCGGCAGCTGGTGTTCCAGAGGAACACCAGCTGCCGCAGACCAAGTGGGAACTGGCCCTGAAGGAATTGGACCGGGTGAGCGAACACGTGACCTTCGGTATGGTGCTGGCGGACGCAGGATACGGCGTGAACGCACAATTCCGTCACGCGCTGACCGAGCGAGGCTTGCTGTGGTCTGTCGGGATAACTCGTACACAGACCGCCTACCCCAAGGATGTCCGATTGATCCCCATTCCCAAGCACTTCAGGGGAAGACGGCCCAAATACCCCACCACGTCCCACGACCGCCAGACGGTCGAGGAGGTCCTCAGCGGTGCTGCCTGGCAGCACCTGGTCTGGCGACATGGCACCAAAGGTCCATTGTCTGGCCGCTTCGCCGCCGTCTACGTCCGGCTGGCAGATGGGGACGAGAACGCCCAGGGTCAACATTTGCCTGGTCAAGGTGCTTGGGTCATCGGGGAACAACGACGAGGAGAGGAGCGCAAATACTACACCTGCAATCTCCCACCAGAGACAGCATTTTCCCGGCTGATTGAAGTCACCAAACGGCGCTGGGCGTGTGAACTCACCCACCGGGAACTGAAGGAAGAAGTCGGCCTGGACCACTTCGAGGGGCGGTCCTGGCAAGGTCTGCACCATCACGCCGTGCTCTGTATGGTCGCGTTGAACTTTCTTCAGTGGCTCCGCCTGACGCAGCCCGACGACCTCAAAGGCGATACAGTACCCGCCATTCGTGCAGAGGTGGCAGGGGACTTGCCCCTGCCACCCCAATGCCGACAATGTCGCGCCTGCACGGCTTTATTCAGTGGTCCCTGAATATCCCCAAAGTACAGTTAAGTAGCTCGCAGATATATGTTAGATAAACCGGGCACCGAGGGCCGTCAAGGCGGCGCCGAGGGCGTCGCGCAGCTCGGTGACCGAGTTGTAACAGCGCCTGGGCATCAAAAAGCCCTTGAGTCGTCGCCAGACGGCTTCGATGTGATTCAACATCGGTGCGTAGGGCGGGAGATACCGGAGATACAGCCCCTGGTCCTCCCACTGCGGAATCTTCTTCTGGAGCGCAGCGCCCTTGTGAAAGGGCGCATTGTCCAGAATGACGACCGTCAGGCAATGTGGGTCACAGGTCTGCGCCACGGTGTCGAGGAACTGGGTGACCTGTTCGCCCGTGCAGTTCCCGTTCAGTTCACGTACATCTAGACGGGTCGTGGACCCCTCAACGGTCAGACAACCCATCAGGTTGATGCGGCCGCTTGATCCCCACCGCGTGGGAATCTCGAACTGACACCCGGAGCCCCGGGGCGTCCAGGTTGAACCGATGGACAGCATCAACCCTAGACCCGTCTGATCCAGAAAGCTCAGGCGGAGTTTGCCGTCCAGTGCCCCCTTTTCAGCATCTCAATGGACGCGGCGTGGTCCTGTTGTACGGCTGGGTCGAGTGTTTTGGCGGGCGAGTACCTCGCCCGCTTCCAGGTGTAGCCCAGACGATGCAGATGCGCGGTCATGGTTCGAGGACTCATCGTGACCTGACACTGCTGCGCGACCGCCTCACACAGCAGTGTGGCCGTCCAAAAACGGTCTTCGCGCAGTTTCTCGTGCAGGAACGGCTCAATCACAGCGGTGACCAGCGGCGGTTTGCCTGGTGCTTGCCCATCAGCCAGCCCTGCGATGCCCTGCTGTTCAAAGCGCGTCAGATCGTTATGCACCGCTTGTGGATTGCGGTCGAAGTGCTGCGCCAGTTGGCTGACCGTCCAGCCCGCACGGTGCAAACGAAGCAGGGTCGCCCGGAAGCGCACTTTGGGATGCACGTGAACATTGAATTCCAACGCACGGAGCTGCTGGTCGGCGGCGTCGCTGATCTCGATCCTTCGTGCGGGGCGGCCCATGTCTTAACCCTACTTCTTATCCACGAGCTACTTAGTATCCAGCGGGACCGTGAGGCCCGCCATCACCTGAATCCGCGCCAGCACGCCCGACAGCTCGTGCGGCCAGAACCGCCCGGAAGCAGATGCCGGTTCTGCTTCCGGCTGAAGCGGCAGATCAACCTCGACGGCCCACGCGATGAAATTCACACCATTCTGGCGGCCGTACATTGCAATTTCACGCTGCAACTGGCTTGGCGTGCTGGTCCGGCCAACGCGTATCTCTAGGGTGATAGCGGTCCAGGGCGGAGGACGCGGCGTTGGCTGCACGGTCAACGCCACGCACCGCATCTTGCGCGGTTCGCTCCGGTCAGGTCAGCTGGCTCGATTCTGGCAACTGGGGCCGAATGAGCCCAGCAGGCCGCTTGATTCTCAAGCGGCCTGCCGCATCGCCTCTCGCCAGAGGCGCAATGCGGCGGATGGATGGCTTCGTCTGAGGGTGGCGGGGACCGTGGTCCAGGTGTGGTGAAGGTTCGCGACTCGGGCATGCAGGGCTGACTACCAGTCAAAACTCCTGAGGCGAGAGAAAAGTCGGCTCCAGTAGCGTGTTTCTGCGATGAAGACACGTCAGAGCCGACACCCCCACGATACCTTGCAGACCGCGCTGCGGTCTGCTTTTCCTATCGACGCCCGGCGCCTTGAAGTGTTGGCGGCCCTGATCATCGCAATGATTCAGGCGCGCAGCGTCGTGCTGTACACCTTGAAGACCCATGTGGCGCTCCCTGGCTCGTTGGAGACGCGATACCAGCGGTTACGTCGGTTTGTCCGCTTTGACGTCCCAGAGCACCTGTTTGCGCGCTTCGCCCTTTCGTTCCTCCCAGAGGGCGAGCTGCACCTGATCCTTGACCGTACAAACTGGAAATTGGGAAAACAGGACATCAACATCCTCTTGCTGTCTGCGGTCTGGGAGGGGTTCAGCCTGCCGCTGATGTGGACCCTGCTCCCTCATGGGGGAAGCAGCTCGCAACAGGTGCGCGAAGCGCTCCTGACCCGATTCCTTCAGTGCTGCCCTGAGCGACGCATCGGAAGCCTGCTGGCGGACCGGGAGTTCATCGGCAAAACATGGTTCACCTTTTTGGATGGGCACGGCATTGCACCCTGTATCCGCCTGCCGGCCACCGCCACCATCGGGACCGGCAAGTTGCCAGTCTGGGCGTGCTTCAAAAAGCTCCAGGCGGGCGAAATCCGCCGCTGGCACCGCCGCATGGTGGTCTACGGTGTGTCCTTGCGCCTGTGTGCCACCAAGAATGCCGCTGGAGAAGTTCTGTACCTCGCGTACGGGGGCCACGCTTCCGTGAATCTCCGGCGGTATGCGCAGCGCTGGCAGGCGGAAAATCTGCATTCCGCCCTCAAAACCAGAGGTTTCAATCTGGAGGACACCGGCCTGGCGCAGGCGGAACGTGTCTCGACCCTGCTCACCTGTGTCTGCACCGCCTTTATCTGGGCCTGTGTGACGGGCCAGTTCCTGGCGAGCAAGCAGCCCGTGAAACGCAAGAAACACGGACACCGTGCAGTGTCCGTGTTCCGGCTGGGTCTCGATCATCTCCAAGATCTCCTCCTCCACCCCTCGCCTTCGTCTTGGCGGGCCTTATATGCCCTCATGCCCAGTTTTGATTCGTAGCCAGATCACTTAGACCTGTTGACAAGACGGAGGTATTCTTCGTCAATAAATTCGACCTTAAAATCCTCCTCGTCAGGATTCAGGCCAGCATCAGCAATATATTCTCTTAGATTCTTCCCTATATTAGGGTCGATTGTATCGCTATTTAGAGTTGGCCAAAATCCGTGGCAGTATGTGCAATAATACCCCTTTGCTTGCAATGATTCTATCTGTGCTTTTAAGACCCAATAGCCTGAAGATGCAATTAGGGTGCATCCTTTATCTTTACATTTAAACATGAATCACCTCACCGCATGAATCATCATAATACGATTTGTTCCTCTCTTCTTGAAAACCCAGGGCATATGGGTGTGATGCTGACAAACGCGTCTCAACCTTTCTCGCTTGCGTGGTCGCAGCCTTCATCTGGGGCTGCGTCCGCGTCGCACTTGACAGCCCTTGGCGCGCAGCAAGCACGGTCACCGTCCGATGTCTGTGTTCAAACTGGGCCTCGATCACCTGCAAGATCTCTTGCTCCAACCGCCGCCTTTGTCCTGGCGGTCCTTGCATGCCCTCATGCCGAGTTTTGACTGGTAGTCAGAGGCAGATTAGTTTGACTGGGGCCTTCAAAGCGCATTTCCTCAATCAGAAGCGTCCATGACAGGGGGATGTCTAAAGCCTTTGAGCACTCCTTAATCCGCTTGGAGGCTGGCGCCGTCGGCTGAGTCCTTCTGCTGAGTGGGCATCCGCCTTGCCTGCTTCGACTCACCAACGGGTTTTTACGCATCTTCAGAGGTCCTTGGAAGCGCGGCCATGCCTGCGCGTCTGCTGGCGTCTCCTCCATCGTCACCAGCGTGTCGGACATCTCGGCCAGCAGGCGGGCTTGGGGCGTGGTGTCCTCGGGTCCGGGGTGGTCACTCACGATGGTTTCCTGGGCACAGGTCTGCCAGTCATGTGGTGGCTTCCAAAGGGTATGGCTGGGTCCCACCGGTGACCGGGCGGCCCGGAGCCACGCGCCCCACCCCTAAGCCCAGGAGGATGACCCGCTGATCACGCTGAAGGGCTTCGACCATGGTTGCCAGCACCACCCGGACCAGCTGGGCGGCCAGCAGAGTGGAGCATCTAAGTCGCCGGCGCACCCCGGCCAACAAC
This sequence comes from Deinococcus multiflagellatus, assembly GCF_020166415.1. Lineage (NCBI taxonomy): Bacteria > Thermotogati > Deinococcota > Deinococci > Deinococcales > Deinococcaceae > Deinococcus > Deinococcus multiflagellatus. The sequence continues at coordinate 286 of NZ_JAIQXV010000042.1, read as the reverse complement.
ATTTGGCCAAGCGCGCCTTTCACCCAATGCGGGTCCAAGATCCGTCTGCGCACTCGTCGACACTGGTGTTTCTGTTTCGTGGCCATACCTCTCCCCACTGTCAGCGCAGAGGTTCAGCGCCTCAGTGACTCCACCGTAGGCGCTGTGTGGTTTCGGCTGGCTCCACAAGCCCCAGGTGATGCCCTGACGGCCTAGGGATGGACGGGGACGCCTTGGGCGGTGTCTAAAAAGCTGTCTTACTCCAAGTGGCCTGCTTCTCGGGTCATTCGGGCCACATCGGCAAGGA
>NZ_JAIQXV010000041.1 GCF_020166415.1 Deinococcus multiflagellatus | reverse complement strand
AGTTGGAGCAGAATTTCCCGCTAAGCCAAGGCTCAGGCTCGTGCTGAGCGATCCAGCCCACGGTGCTCCGCCCGCGAAGTTGCAACACTCGGGTCATGACCCCTCAGCCAGCTCCGCTCTCCATCGGACAACTGGCCACCGAGACCGGTGAACGGGTCAAGACCTTGCGCTACTGGACCGACCTTGGCCTCCTCCAGCATGAACGCAAAGAGAGCGGCTACCGGATGTACACCGCAGACAGCACGGAGCGCGTACAGTTCATCCGTTCCGCCCAGCACGTCGGATTTACCCTCGGCGAAATTGCTCGCATCCTCAGCCTCCGCGCGGAGGGTCAGAAGCCCTGCACGGATGTCCGTGACGAGTTGCAAGTGCATCTCCGGGCCGTCCGCCAGCAGCTTGCACAGCTTCAGGCGTTGGAAGCTGAACTCGCCCAACGGCTGGCGTACGCTCAGGCTCACCCCGATCCCGAGTGTGATACCGCAGGCTGCGTGTACCTGAATCCGCCTTCCCCTTGACTCTCCCCTTGAGGGGAGACTTTAGCCTTGGGTATGGAACCCACCTGCTGCGTCCCCAACGCTCAGGGGCAGGACGTCACGTCCTGCCCGGTCAGTGGCACCCGCGGAAAGGGCGTGCCACTGATCACGCTCAAGGCCCTCCTGACCCCACCCGCGCTGGCCAGGCTGGAGCCAGAGGACGCCTTCCGGTTGTGCCCGGACCCCACTTGCGATGTGGTGTACTTCAGTCCCACCCAGACCTACCGCAGTAGGGACCTCAAGGTGCCTGTCCTCCAGAAGGATCAGGCTCCAGAGGTCCCGGTCTGCTACTGCTTCGGACACACCCGTGCCGACCTCACCCAGGCGGCCGTCTCAGACACAGCCGATGCTCTGGATGCTTCCATCCGCGCTCATGTACAGGCGGGGCGCTGCGGCTGTGAGGTGAACAACCCGCAGGGAAGTTGCTGCCTGGGAAATGTGGTGACCTTCCTGCGGACCCTGGGTAGCCGGGAGCAGGTATGACGCGCTACGACGCCGTGGTGATCGGCGGGGGAATGGCGGGTCTCCCCCTGGCCCTCAAACTGGGCTTCAAGGGACTCTCCGTCGCCCTGGTCGAGCGGGATCAACTGGGCGGTACCTGCCTCAATCGGGGCTGCATTCCCACCAAGACCCTGATCGCCAGTGCCCGCGTGGCGCATGTCGCACGGGAAGCCGCCCACTGGGGAGTTCATGCCGGACCGGTCGAGGTCAAGCTGCCCGAGGTGATGCGGCGCAAGGACGACCTGGTGAACAGCGTGCGGCAGGGGGCGGAAGTCAACGTCCAGAAGAACCCGAATGTTATCTTGATCCGGGGGCAGGCCCGGTTCACCGGGCCGCAGGTCCTGGACGTGGACGGGGAGACCATCGAAGCCGCGCGCGTGTTCATCAATACCGGGAGTCGCCCAGCGATGCCGGGCATCGCTGGGCTGAACGACGTGCCCTTTCTCGATTCCACTAGCGCCCTGCACCTGACGGAACTGCCTGGACACCTCTTGGTCGTGGGTGGGGGGTACATCGGGGTGGAATACGCGCAGATGTACCGCCGCTTCGGCTCGGAGGTGACCCTGGTGCAGCGCGGCCCGCACCTCCTGAGCGAGGAGGACGAGGACATCGCGCGTGCTTTGGAGCAGGCGCTCGCGCAGGAAGGCATCACCATCCTCACCGGGGCCACCGCGACGGCCGTCGAAGACACGAACGGTCAGCTCCGCCTGACCGTCCGTGTAGACGATGCGGAACACGTACTGGAAGGTTCGCACCTGCTGGTCGCCGGGGGACGCCAGCCGAACACGGATGAGTTGAACCTTCCGGCGGCCGGAGTCGCCCTGGATACCCAGGGTTTTATCCGGATCAACGACCGTCTGGAAACGAACGTACCGGGCATCTGGGCGCTGGGGGACGTGCGGGGCGGCCCGATGTTCACCCACACGGCACGGGACGACGCCCGGGTGGTGTACGAGAACGTCACGAAACAAGCTGGGCTTTCCATCCGCGACCGGGTGGTGCCCTACGCCGTGTTCAGCGACCCGCAGCTCGGCCGGGTGGGGCTCACCGAGCGCGAGGCCCGGCAGCTCGGGTACCGGGTGAAGGTCGGGCGCTACGAAGGGCGCAAGATTGCGAAAGCACGGGCCCTGGGGGAAACGGCCGGATTCATCAAGGTCGTGGCGGATGCGGACACGGACCGGTTGCTGGGCGCAGCGGTCCTGCTGGCCGAGGGTGCGGAGATCGTCCATGAACTCATCACGGCCATGCACCTGGCAGCGAAGTACACCGACCTGCGGGACATGCTGCACATTCATCCCACCCTCGCTGAGGGCTTGTCGAGTGCTCTGGGCGGCGTGCATTTCGAGGAGGGGATCTGAGTGACGAAACGTCGTGAACGTCCCCTTCCCCTGGTCTTCCCACGTCGCCCATCCAGGGTCCGGCAGAGGATAGGACCAGCGGCCGTCCCGTTGCTTGTCGCCGTGTTGTGCTGCGTATCCCACACCCTGCTGGTGTCGGGTCTGGTGATGGGCGGACTGAGCCTGTTCACGGGCTGGTGGCCCGTGCCGTTTCTGGTGATCGGGCTGCTGCTCCTGGGAAGGGTTCTCTGGCCGCATCGTCTTTCGTGAAGTTCGCGGGGGCTTCAGTGGCGCTGGCGGCGCCAGCGCCTCAGCTCGGCATCCGCGGTGCTGTCACTCACCTCGGCGTACCGCAAGGTCGTCTGGATGTGCTGGTGACCCAGCCGCTTGCGGATGGTCGCCAGACTCACGCCCCCGTTGACCAGTTCCGTCGCATGGCTGTGTCGGAGTTGGTGAAGCGTGCAGGTCACACCTGCACGCCTGGCGTACCCCTGCCAGCGTTCCTGCACGCTCTGGTAGCGGAGGGGTCCCCCGCGACCGTTCTTGGTCGCCTGGAACAGCGGCCCGTGCGTGTACCCCAGCGTTCTCAGGTAACGCCGCAGGGCACTCACCAGCCTGGGATCATCCAGCAGCACTGTCCGCTTCCGACTTCCCTTCCCCAGCACGGTCAGGTGCTCATCCCCCCGCGTCAGGTCGAGGTCTTCGACATGGATGCCCAGCGCCTCACCGATTCGCAATCCCGTTTCGAAGACCAGCCTGAACAGCAGGGCATCCCGCGCCTGTTCCGGCGGGATCACCGCGAAGATGCGCTCGATGTCTTCCCGTCGCAGCCCTCGCGGATGCGGGGGTGGCAGGCGGGGATGTTCCAGGTGACGGGTGGGATCGCGGTCCAGCAGGTCATGTTGCAGCGCCCAGCGGCAGAAGCGTTCCAGTGTCGTCTGCTTCCGGCTGCGCGTCGCGGGCGCCCAGTGTGGATGAACCGCAAAGTAGGCCTCCAGGGCTTCTCTCTCCAGACCGTGCGCCGTTTCCCGCAACCAGCCGGTCAGGTGGCGCAGGTCCGCGCGGTAGGCGCGGACCGTCTGGGGGCTCCGGTGCAACTCAGCCAAAAACCGTTCCGCTTGGCTATTCAGTGTGGTCGCGTCCACATCCCCTCCGTTCCTGCGATAAGTGTAAAACGTGGGGCATGAGACGGGAGACCTGGGCGCGCCGTTGTTCGGGGGAAAGAAGGAGGAATCCAGTGATAAGGAGATTTACTGAAGGAACCCGTGCCCGTTGAATTCCTCAGCGACGAACAGGCGGCCAGATATGGGCGCTTCCACACCGACCCGACCCCCGAGCAGCTCACCCGTTACTTCTACCTCAGTGAACAGGACCATGCCCTGATCGCCGGACGACGGCGTGAGCACAACAAGCTGGGCTTTGCCTTGCAGCTCTGCACCCTGCGCTTCCTGGGGACGTTCCTATCCGATCCCACGCTCGTCCCCGCGAGTGCCGTTCAGACCCTGGCCACCCAGCTTCACCTCGACTCCACTGTCTTTCCCGACTACCGGAGACGAGTCAGCACCTGGTACGAGCACCAGACGGTCATCTTGACGCACACGCACCACCGCCCCTTCGACGACTTCCAGGCGTTCCGCCTGATCCGCTGGCTGTACGCTCAGCTCGCCGTCAGCACCGTTCGCCCCAGTGTCCTGTTCGACCTGACGACCGCGCACCTTGTCTCCCAGCAGGTGGTGCTTCCCGGCGTGACGGTCCTGGCCCGCCTGGTCGCTCGCGTGCGCGAGCGGGTCAGCCAGCAGACCTTCGAGGGCCTCAGCCGCCGACTGACCCGCGAACAGCGGGCCAACCTCGAAGCCTTGCTGTGGCTGCCGGAAGGCCAGCGCCTGACGCTGCTGGAAGTGCTGCGCACTTCCCCCACCCGCGTGACATCCCCGGCACTCCATGCCGCGATTGGGCGCGTGGAGCAGATCCGGGCCGTGGGCATCGGGGAGGTCAACGTGAATGACCTTCCCGAGTCCCGGCAGGCTCTACTCGCCCGGCACGCTCAGACGGCCTGGGCGCAGACCTTGCAACGGATGGGTGAGGAACGGCGGCTGGCGACCCTGCTGATCTTCGTCCAGCACCTGGAACGCACTGCGACCGACGATGTCCTGGACCTGTTCGATGCCCTGATGACCACCCTGGCCCTCAAGGGGGAAGCGAAGCGGCGGCAGGAACGCTGGCGCACACTGAAGGACCTCGACCAGGCGGCCCTGGTGTTAGGTGACGCGGTGCGCGTCCTGCTGGACACGGACATCCCCGAGCGGGATATCCGCCGGGCCGTGTTCGGTCAGGTGGGTGAAACCCGGCTCCGTGAGGCGGTGTCCACCGTGCGGGAACTGGCCAGTGAGGACGACGATCCAGCACCGCAGGCCTTGAGCGGCTCTTACACGACGGTCCGGCGCTTCCTGCCCGCGCTGCTGAGCGTGATCGAGCTGGCCGGGACACCCTGCGCCAAACCCCTGCTGGACGCCTGGAGATTCCTGCGGCGGATGGAAGCTGGCGGGCGGGGGAAACCCAGGTGGAGTGAGGCCCCGCGGGCGTTCGTGCCCAGATCCTGGGAACGCCGGGTGTTTCCGCTCAGAGGTGAGGTCAATCATCAGGCCTACACCCTCTGTGTGCTGGAACGCCTGCAACAGGCGATCAAGCGCCGCGAGGTCTTCGCGCCGAGTGGCGAGCGGTACGCTGACCCCCGTTCGGAACTGTTGCAGGGCCCGGACTGGGAAGCCGCGCGGGACGATCTGTCCCGTGCCCTGGGTCGCTCCCTCGATCCGGGGGTGGAACTGGATCTGCTCCGCACCGAGCTGGCCGCTGCCTACCGTGAAGTTGAGGAGAACTTGACGCACAACACCGCGTTGAACCTGGAGGTGCGGGAGGGCCACACGCGGGTGAATCTCACCCCTCTCGAAGCGCAGCAGGAACCGCTCAGCCTACTGCATCTCCGCGAGCAGGTGTCCCGGCGCCTGCCGCCGGTGGACCTGGCTGCGCTGCTCCTGGAAGTTCATACCTTCACCGGATTTGCAGGTACGTTCACCCACCTGACCGACGGGAAGGCGCAGGTGCGGGACCTGCCTCTGAGTGTCTGCGCGGTCCTGCTGGCGCAGGCCTGCAATATCGGCCTGAAGGCTGTCGCCCGGGCAGAGCATCCGGCCCTGACTCTCTCACGTCTGTCGTGGGTGCAGCAGAACTACGTCCGGGCGGAGACCATGACTGGCGCGAATGCTCGCCTGGTGGACGCCCAGGCCGATCTGCCACTGGCACAGAGCTGGGGCGGTGGGGAGGTCGCTTCCGCCGATGGACTGCGCTTCGTCGTGCCCGTCCGTACGGTGAGTGCGGGCTGGAACAGCAAATACTTCGGCGCCCAGCGGGGCGTGACGTACTACAACTTCACCAGTGACCAGTTCACGGGCTTTCACGGCATCGTCGTGCCGGGGACGCTGCGGGATTCACTGTTCATCCTGGCGGGTCTGCTGGAGCAACAGACCCAGCTCGATCCCCGCGAGATCATGGCGGACACGCATGGGTACAGCGATGTGGTGTTCGGCCTGTTCACGCTGTTGGGCTACCGGTTCAGTCCCCGCCTCGCTGATCTTGCAGATCAGCGGTTCTGGCGTCTGGAGAAGGACGCCGATTATGGTGCCCTGAACGACCTGAGCCGCCATGCAGTGAATCAGCGGCGGATCGCGGAACACTGGGAGGACATGCTGCGGTTGGCCGGGTCATTAAAGCTCGGCAAGGTGAAAGCGACGGCGGTGATGCGGACGCTCCAGCGAGGGGGTAGCCTCTCCGGGTTGGGACGCGCGGTGGCGGAGCTGGGCCGGATCGAGAAGACGCTGTACCTGCTGGCCTACGTGCAGGACGAGGCGTACCGTCGGCGCATTCTGGTGCAACTGAATCGCGGGGAGGGACGGCACGCGGTAGCCCGGGCCGTGTTTCACGGGCGGAAAGGGGAACTGCGCCAGCGGTACCGGGAAGGGATGGAGGATCAGTTGGGCGCACTTGGCCTGGTGGTGAACGCCATCGTGTTGTGGAACACGCGGTATATCGGGGTGGCGCTGGGCGACCTGCGGCAATCGGGAACGGCGGTGAACGACGAGGACGTGGCGCGGCTGTCCCCGTTGCTGCACGAGCATGTGAACATGCTCGGCCGGTACGATTTCACGCTCCCGGATGAAATCGCCAGCGGGCAGCTCAGACCCCTGCGCGACCCGGACAGCTTCGAGGCGTTCCTCGCCCAGCTCCCTTAGCGGGAACTTCTGTTCCAACTCTAGTGCGTAGCTAAGAAAGTTTCACAGGTTTGTAGCGAGGGTAGAGGCGTTTGAGCTTGATCCGGGCATCTTCCGTTC
>NZ_JAIQXV010000040.1 GCF_020166415.1 Deinococcus multiflagellatus | reverse complement strand
GATGTGGTGGTGCATCAGGGGCGACAGGGCACGCCAGTCCTCGGCGGTCATCCGCTGCCGCCACGTCTCGCTGCCCAGCACTCGCTGGATCATCAGGGTGTTGACGTACACCAGGCTGTTTTGCAGCAGTTGCAGCGCCAGCATGGAGATTTCCTGCGCTTCGAGGTTGTTGGTGCTGATCTCCCCGCCCTTGCCGAAGAAGATGAAGTTGGTCGTGCCATTCCAAGTTTCAATGACGTTCAGCCCCTCGTGAATCTCCCGGCGCACCTCCTCCCGGTGCAGGTACTCGCAGACGAAGATGGTCCGCAGCACCTTCCCCAGTTCGCACAGGGCTGCGTAGGTCGGGTGCTGGGCGTTGGCCCGGGTGAAGCGTTGCAGGATGGCCTCGGGGTCGGCCAGCCCCAGACGCAGTGCCGTCGCGTACTTGACCATCGGCTCGTACTGCTGCCGGATGAGGTCCCAGCGGATCGACCGCTGTGCCTGCACAGCGGCCAAGTTCGGCACCTGAGCCGCGAACGCCATATTCGGCAGGTACAGCCGCTGATGGGCGATGTCCGCCAGACGGGGCATCAGTTTGAACCCCAGCAGGTGGGTGAAGGCGAAGCCCGGCTCGCTCTGCCCGTGGGTGTCTACATAGTTCTTCTCGACAGACAGCGAGGTGCAGTGGCGCAGGACCCCCTCGATCATGGCCGCCACTTCTGAAGAGGAGCAGGACTTCATGCTGGAGTAGATGCAACTGGCACGTCTCTCGACGTGCCAGTAGATCATCACCCCATCCCCGCCGTACCGGATGGACCGCTGCGTCCGCAGGTTCCCGTCCCAGGCGGCGTATTTCTTGGCATCACTGGCGCAACTGGTGGTCCCCTCGCCCCAGATGTCCGGGCGGCGCGCGGCCAGCGTGGCGTTCACGACTGCGGCGTTCGCCGCCCGCAGCGCGTCACGGTGGATGTAGTGCCGCCGGACGTACTTCAGGTCCGAGTACCCGACCCCGTCCTGCCCGGCGGCCACCCGCTTCAGTCCTGTGTTCGTCCCCAGGCCGTACAGGCACAGCAGCAAGCGCTGCTGGAGCTGGTCACGGGGCATGTTCTCGCGCGTCATGAAGCTCTTGAAGTGCGGGGTAATCCCCGCACGCCGGTCCACCTCGACCAGGACATCGAGCAACTGGGTGTTCCAGAACTGCCGCCCCACCTCACCCTTCACCGTGTCGTAGAAGGGCGGGTCCGGCTGCCGGGTCAGGGGCGTGACCACGAAGCGGCCCCCGTCCCGCGCGACCACCCGCACGCCGGGATTCTTCGGCAGGCCGTCGTGCAGCATCACCAGGGCGTCCTTGAGCTGCTGCTCCAGACCCTGCACGAAGGTATCCACCTCCTGCGGCTGTCTGAGCGCCTGGAAGTAGCTTTCTTTCCTGGCTTCGAAGTCCTGGGGCAGGTCCTTGTCGGGGTCGCGGTACTTGTCGGCCCCGATCACCCAGATTTCGCGGGACCGCAAAGCGTCCCGCAGCGCGGACAGGACGCACAGCTCGTAATTCACGCGGTTGACCCGCATTCCACCATCCGGCCCCCGTTCGAGAATCAGGTCACGGATGTTCCGGTCGATCACGCCACCGACCGGGATGTGTTCCTCGTACGGATAGATTCTCGCGTTGCTGTCCACATATCGCCCCAGCAGGCCCAGGGCGTCAATCACCGGCTGATGCCGGTGATTGTTGGACCGGAACGACAGCTCGGTGAGCAGCCAGGGGATCATCCGGCGGTAGTGGCTGCGGTAGGTGCCGCGCACGATGGTGTGGACCTGCTGCCGGAAGCCTCCCTTCTCCTTGTACTCGCGTAACAGATCACGCAGGGTCTGCTCGTCCACGACGGGGAACAGCACCTCGCGCACTGTGCCGTCGGGATTGCCCAGTGCGGCCTCCAGCAACCGCTCCAGAATGCGGTCCTTGTTGTGGACCCGCCGGAACTCGGCCACGAAGTTCCGCTCCACCCGCCGCTCGGCCTTAACGTTGATGTGGTGGACCATGTCCACCAGATGCGTGACCAGGGCGTCGGTCAGTTCTGTCATGCGGGCGACGCAGAAGGCCGCGAGCAGCGTGAGACGCACGGACGGGGTCTGGGCACGAAAGTGGCTGGGGGACTCATTGGAGGCCCGCTCGCGGTAACGGGTCAGGACGTGGGGGGCCACGTCCGCGAAGAGGGCCTGGGGGAGCTGCAACCGACGGAGCAGGCGGAGCTTCTCGATCTGCTCTTCCACGCTCTCCACGCCGCGTTTCTCCGAGTTGGTCCGCAGGTTTTGCAGGGCTGAACTACGAGGGCCTTGGCCCTCGTGGTCTTCCGGCTGGTCTTCCTCCAGCGCCGTCGGCCTCAGCAGCGCCTCCAGCCCTGCCCGGTGTTCGGTACTCAAGCGGTTGTGGATGGTCTGGCACAGGCGCAGGTCATAGTGCCGTTCCGCCGCGTCCACGAACCGCTGGAGCCGCCCGGGGCTGGGGGGCTCGATCCCGTTTTCGCGGAGCCAGCGCAGAGCAGCTTCGGTCACAGCCCCGGAGCGGGTCTCGTGCGGAACAACGGACTGGCTCAGCCAGTCCGTCAGCGTGCCCGCATCCTCGGTGGTGAACTCGCGGAACCCACAGAACGCCCGGATGTCCTGACGCTGGTAGCTGCTGTTGCGGCTGCGCCAGTTGAAGTCCCGGTACTCGTCGGTCGCCACGCCGACCTGCCGGGCGACGTACTCGACGACGGCTTCGGGCACCTCATGGGTGTTGTAGGGGAAACGGCCCTCGTGCTGGAAGGCCTTGAGCATGACGGCGAAGCCCAAGCGGGTGGGGCCGGTCTTGTTCCGCAGCAGGTCGGTCTCGGTGGGCAGCAGCGTCCAGGTGTCGATGAGTTCGTCGATGGTCCAGCGCTGCTGCATGGAGCCTCCCTGAAAAAGTGCCGGGAATCGGCAGTGACGGTACTTCCACGGGAGGGCCAGCCGCCGTGGGTGCGTGTTGTAGGGCAACCGCAGCGTACACCTCACCTCACAGCGGAGGAAGTACCGATGCCAGAGTGCAATTCGGCACTTAAGTACAAAGAAATTAATATTTAGATAAACCGTGTCTCCAGGACCTTTAGGCCAGTGAGGAGCGCCTCGCGAAGTTCATTCACCGAGTTGTAGCAGCGTCGTGGCATCAGTATGCCTTTGAGCTTCCGCCAGACCTCTTCAATCAGGTTAAGCATCGGGGCGTAGGGTGGCAGGTAACGCAGATAGAGTCCCTTCTTCTCCCACTCAGCCGCCTTTTCCCGCAGTTTCGCTCCCTTGTGAAAGGGAGCGTTGTCCAGCACCACCACGGTCATCTGGTCTGGGACGGTTTGGAGAGCCAAAGTTTCAAGGTAGGCAATCACCTGCTCCCCGTTGCAGGAGCCGGACAATTCGCGAACTTCCAGTTGTTCTTCTGTGCCGTGGAAGCTGTAGGTCCCGATCAGGTTGATCCGACCAGAAGATCCCCAACGCGTGGGGATCTCAAACTGCTTTCCCGAGCCTCGCTTGAACCAGGTTGCTCCGATTGACAACATCAAAGAGAGGCCCGTCTGATCGAGATATTTACTGATCCGTGCCTAAATCTGTATCGTAGGGTGTGACCGTTTCCCCCTGGCGGCCCAGCCGCCTCACCCGTGCCCAACAGGAAGAACGGCGGCTCGCCGCTCAACCCGCACTGAACGACCCCAGCCGCACCACCCTTGATCTGGCGCAGCAGTTCGGGGTCGCTGAAGTCACCATCCGCGCCTGGCGTGCCCGGCTCCGACGTGACGGCGAGGAAGCGCTGCGCGCTTCCCGCGCCACCGGACGCCCCGAACGCCTCACCGCAGCCCAACAAGACGAGATCGGGGCGATCCTCGACGGCGACCCGCGCGCGCAGGGCTTCGACACCCATGGCTGGACCATTCCGAAAATCCGTCAGGTCATTGGTATGAAGTACGGGGTCTGGCTGGACCGCGCGCACCTCTCCCGGAAGCTCCGACGCTGGGGCTTCTCGTATCAGCGGCCCGCGGTGCGGGCCGTGGAACGCAACGAAGACGACATCGCCACCTGGGTCCGCGTCCAGGGAGAGGCGCTGGGAAAAAAAGGTCGCTGAGGGGGCCACGTTGGTGTTCCTCGACGAGAGCGGGTTCAGCCTGAAAACGACGAAGGTGCGCACCTGGGGACGGTGCGGGCAGACCCCGATCATCCCCACCAGGCTTCGCTGGGAGCATCTGTCCGTGATTGGGGCCATCACCACGGGCGGACAGTTTCTCCAGCACACGCACCGCGGCGCGGTGCGTTCACCGCAGGTCGTGGAGTTCCTGGAGCATGTCCTGCGTCACGTGGCCGGCGAGGTCGTGGTGGTGCTGGACCGCGCCATGATCCACCGGGCGAAAGCAGTCCAGGCGTTCGTGCAACTGCACGAACGCCTGTCGTTGGTGTATTTGCCGCCGTATGCCCCCGAGTTGAATCCCATTGAATTGATCTGGGCGGATCTGAAGCGGAATGTCGTGGGCAACTTCTGTGCGATGTCGGTCGGTGAGTTGAAGAAGCGGCTGACGGTGGGCTGGCAGCGGATTCGGCGCATAGCCTTGCCTCTGGCGTTCATCAAAGGGACCCCCTTCACTGCCTCGCTACTGATTTAGGCATGGATCAGTAAGCGTCAATCTGCCGTCCAATGCCCCCTTTTTAGCGTCTCTAGAGACGCTCGATGCTCTTCCATGACTTCAGGATCGAGTTTCTTCGCTGGAGAGTACCTGGCTCGCTTCCAGCTATAGCCAAGACGCCTGAGGTGGTTAACCATGGCACGTGAGGTCAAGGAAACGGCGAATTGCTTCTCGACAGCTTCGCAGATCAGAGGGGCACTCCAAAAGCGCTCTTCACGCAGTTTCTCGTGGAGAAACTGCTCAATCTCAGAGGTCACTCGGCAGGGTTGACCAGGAGGAAAACTGTCGGCCAATCCTGCTACACCATGTTGCTCAAAACGCGTCAAATCGTTGTGGATGGCTTGCCGGTTCCGGGCAAAGTGCTCTGACAGTTGCGGAATAGTCCAGCCTTGTCGATGGAGGCGCAGGATACTTGCTCGTAGACGGAGTTTTGGGTGCGTATGGGGATTGGTTTCCAGTTCTCGCAGCAACAGGTCGTCTTCTAGAGAAATATCGATACGGCGAGCAGGTCGAGCCATACCTAAGTCTAAACGTTAATTTCCTTGTACTTAGTGTGCCCGATTTGTTGTTGCAATCGTAGGACCCCGTTTGGGGCTTGGCTGAGCCTGGCTGGGGAGCGTCTGAGGGGGCCGTTTCTAGCTTTCGGGTGACGAGGAATGCTTTTGCTCGATGACGAGACGTTCTTAGACAAGCCGTCCTCCTCAGAATGCAGAGGACGTGGTGGTCAATGTGCCAACCGAGATAAGCGGCAGAACGTCGTCCGTAGCTTCTCAGCCCCAAACGGCGTTTGTCAGGGATTGAGGATGCCCCTTCTAATTTACTTTCCGCCGACAAGTCCGAAGGCGGCTGCGGCGCGCTGCAATTCCATCACGGCCCGTTGCTCGTCCAGATTCACCACATTGACTTTAAGGAAAGTGTCTTGCGTTCGGTACTGCGCTTCGCAGGAGCGATGCACAGCGCGCCGAAGCAGCGGGTAATCCTCCACGACGATGTTCACAGCGTTGCAAGAGCTGAAAATTGTTCCCGTTGCCCAGGAGCGGCGGTTGAAGGACGCACGGTCAAGTTGCCCTTCGTAAGAGGCAAGGGCGGCAGGTGTACCCGACCATCGCCCTACGAGAATCGCAATGGCCGTGCCCTGTTCAGCGCTGGCCGGTGGTCGAGGAGTGGAACGAGTGTACAGCAGCAGGGCGGCTGGGGAGCGGGTGTCGTCCTGGCGGACCGCCCGCTCGACAAGTGCCTGTGTGGTCGTCCAGGTACCCAGCAGTTTGTAGCCGCTTGGTGCTGGGGGCGGGAGCCGCAAGCGCAGCAGGTTGCTTGCGGCCTGGGGCGTGCCCGTAGTGAAGTTCCGGCTCAAGTCCGGGTAGGGGCTGGCAAACATCGCGTACATGAGGCTGTCGAAGCTCAGGGTACGTGCAGCTGCGTCACCGCTTTGTGCGTGAACGGGTAGCGCCACCAAAGAGTTGAGCAGGCTGGCGGTGAGCCAACGGCGGTGAACGGGGGACATGAAAGCAGTGTTTAGCATGGTAATGAGAGTCGCGCCTGTGCCCTTTGAGGGCACAGGCGCAACCGTGGAACCAGAGAGAATCAGGCAATGCTGCTGATGTAGCTGTAGCTGGTCAGCGCGACCGGAATGACGTGTACCGAACGGGCATCACTGCCGAACAGGGTGTTGCGGTCTTCCAGGTACAACTGCGCAGAGCCGCCGCCATCCCCGGCGATCGCGTCCGTGCAACCCAGCGACTTCATGTACCCGGCCAAGTCCGTAAGGTTGATCGAGGCGCGGTAGGCAAGGATATAGTCGCCGCTGCTGTGCAGGCCCAGGCAGATGCGCTGACGGTTGACGGTGGGACCAAGCTGATCCACGCTGTACTTCCCCCAGGTGGCATCAGTGAAATTACCACCTCGCACGATGATTGGTCCAGCGGCCATACTCCAGATCAGGCTGGACGACTGCGAGTAGGCACTGTTCTCGTCGTGAAAAACCACTGCACCGTTGCCGTTAAGGCTGATCACGTCGATGTTTTTCCCAGTTACGCCATGCTTCCTGTCGCCATCGAGTACGAACAGCCCAGTCAGCTCTCCAGTAGAGAGATCGAAGAACATGAAGTTGGACCCGGCGATGGCATTGGCGTCGCCCCTTACGAACGTCGGGA
>NZ_JAIQXV010000039.1 GCF_020166415.1 Deinococcus multiflagellatus | reverse complement strand
AAAGCCGCCGGCGCTGCCACCGTTCTTTGCCCCCACCAGAACGACAGAGGAGACCCCCAGATGGCCAAAAGCAAAGACCGGATCCCCAAGTTCCTGAACAGTTACCCAAACGACCTGGCCACGCTCGTCGACCTGAAGCGTGAAGGACTGGAACCCAAGGGCACCCCGGTCGCGCTGCTGGAGATCGTCACGAAGGACTCGCAGACCCTGACGGGGCTGTACCGCCGCTCAGAGGCAACGCCAGTGGCCACCCCGGCCGGGCCAGTGGATCGCTGAGCATCCAGACGGTCGGCAGGGGTTGGAGCGGCGTCGGGGACTGCCTGTTCGACCTGGCGGCATTTCCGTGGCCTTTGCGTGATGCAACGGTGGATCAGCCCGGCGTGCGAGCCAGGTGTGACGCGTTTGCGGCAGGGTCCATCCAGGCGTGGCCGTTGATGGCTGAGCCATAGGCGGCGCCAGGGACGGTTGTGAAGCTGCGCGACCTGCAGGCGCTGCATGATTTTGCAGACTGGAACCCGAAGTTGAGGCCGTCGACCGACGTGCCCTGCTCCCTTACACGCTTGCGCGCTCATCCAGGTGTCCTGCATTGGGCGTCTTGAAAGTGGGTGGTCTCCCCGCATGACACCGATCCTCACGTCGGGGCGCACGCACGGGGCCCGTGCCGGGCTGGTCTGTCCACGGATCCTGCTCAAGGCCGAGCGGGGCCTGGCATGGCGGAGCGTGAGGTGGCCAGCCGGGGCAACCAGCGACATCTCAGACAGAATCAGTCCAGGCGTTTGCGGGCGATGAGCCGGGTCAGCAGCGCCACGGCCCGCGCCTGATCGATGTGGGCCAACACCGCTTCGGCATCTTCAATCCGTCCCGCTTGGCCCTTCCGTTGACCATCAATCCTCGCGACATAGGGCTCAAAGCGCTCCAGGGGCAGGTGAAAGCCACGCGGTCCAAGGGGCGTGCGCCCCACCACCAGCAGCGCCTCACGGTCAATGGCCACTGGCCGGAGCATGCCCAGGTCCAGGAGCACCTGCGCCGCGCGGCTCTTGAGTTCATACAGGTACGTCTGCTCCCGGCGTAACTCCAGCGCGTCCCGGCGGTGGGGTTGCCCCTGCAACTCGCGGGCAATCGCTTTGGTGCGGCTGTTCACGGCCTGCAGGGCCAGGAGGGGATGCAGGGTCTGCGTGGCCTTCCCAGGCAGCGGCGCAGGCCGACGGGTCCGCCCCAGGGCCAGCCAGTCGGTCTGGGTGACCTGCTGGCCGAACACCTGAATCAGTTTGGGCAGGTACGGGGCGGGGAAGAGCTCCCCTAGGCGGACGTCCAGCAGGGTGGCGTGCGGCACGCTCCAGAGGCCCACCCGAACCGCTTGGGGGTCCTGCCCCTGGTGCGCGGCTGCCAGGGCCGCGGCGCCCAGCACCGACCGCCACACCGGCTCCACCTTCTGCCCGCACGCCACACGCACGAACACCGGCATGCCATTGACCTGTAGATCGCCTACAGTGGGCCGGGCCTGTACGGGGGCAGTGAGGAGCGCCTCCGGCCAGGGGGCAGCCAGAAGCCACGCCAGGTGCTGCCCCCGTTTCCGCAGGCTCTTGACGGTCATGGGCTCCGCTGTGCCCAGCGCCTGCTCCGCCCAGCGGAGCGTGACCGACAGGTCTTCCGGTGTGAAGGTCTGCTGCTGCCGGTACCGGTCGCGTAGGCCCTGCACATGTGGGGTCAGTCCTGCCACCCGGGCCGCTCCCTCGGTCGTCAGGGCACCACGCAGGAGGTCATGTACCGTGACGGGCTCAGAGTGACCCGCCTGCGCTTCTACTCGCCAGCGCAGGAGTTCGAGGAGCGCGTCCTCTGTCACGGGCTCCGGCGGCACGGGCCAGGGGGTACGCTCGCCAGCCACAGGCGGCAGGATCAAGGAGACCGGCCGGAGGTCCTGGGCCACCTGCCGACTCAGGTGATGGTCGCGGTCCAGCAGGTGGCGCAGGGCCCGGCTGGTCAGCGGCACCTGTTCCACCCGCCCAGCTTACGGCGTGGGGGCACTCGCGCTTGCTGAAGGGAGTGAGGTCGAGCGGCGCAATGAACGGCCTGCCTGAAGCCAGGACGCCTGGGTATGGGCGGAGGTGCACATAGGTCATTGGCCGCTCAAGGAGCCTGAGTCGCTGCATACGAGCCGATGTACCCTAGTTGACACCATGAGATACACGCTTTGGTTTCGCCTCCTCCGGCTGCTGAAGTGCCCACCGTTGTTCGAGCGGCACGTGATCCTGGGCGAATTCCCAGTGAAAGCGACGTTGGGTCATCGGTGGTCTGCCCATGACCCTGAACACTGACGTTTCAGCGTTGGCGCCACGGGCGCAGGGTGTTTTGGCCGCCCGTGCCGCTGCCGCTAGCGTATCCGCAAGATGACACCCTGGCGGGTGTTCGGTGTCAGGCCATCAAGGCTTGTGGTCCAGGGTGCCCCCGGTGGTGGTCTGTGTATCGACAGACAGAGGGGCATCGAGGCTGGACGTCCGCTCAGACGCTGTCTCCCCAGT
Organism: Deinococcus multiflagellatus; assembly: GCF_020166415.1. Lineage (NCBI taxonomy): Bacteria > Thermotogati > Deinococcota > Deinococci > Deinococcales > Deinococcaceae > Deinococcus > Deinococcus multiflagellatus. Next base: position 4,418 of record NZ_JAIQXV010000039.1, on the reverse strand, counting down.
CCTCATTCACCTCATGGCGTGGCCACTGCCCATATCCGGTGCTGCTGGTGACCATGCGGACAAACAGCGACGCCTGGTCAGGGCTGGTCTCGCGGCAGCTGGGCAAGGGACCACGATGAACAATAGTCCTCACCGACGGCGGTTCATCGCGCTTGGCGCGGCAGCCGCCATACTGGGCGGTGGTCTCAAGCTCTTGATCCCGCCCCCAACCGCGCCCCCTCTGGCCGCTGTCACGGTGCCTCCGCATGGGCCACCCATTGAACCGCAGAATCGAGCGCGGCGCTGCCTGGCCCTCGCCGAACAAAACCTGTCCAAGTTGTACAGGACGGAGGCCAATCACCACCGCTTCATCACTGCCGTTCAGGTCACCGCGCGAACCTGGCGCATCCGGGGGGAGTTACGTGCGTATGGGCGTGATGGGGTGCGCGTTTTTCCCTTCGAGTGCATGGACAGTGACGATTCACCCGGAATCAACCTGCACCCAAAGTGAACAGAGGTGTCCATGGTCCGGTCTGGGCAGTGGCGAACACGGCGCCTGAGCGCCCTGCTGGAACTAATGGCAGGGGGTTGTGGCAAGTTGTTCAGGTAGGGTGACGCGGTGCTGACCGGTCAGAAACTCCCTGGCTACCGTTTTCCTCTCGCGATCGGCTACGCCGTGTGGTTGTACCACCGCTTCACGCTCAGCTATCGGGATGTCGAAGAACTGCTGCTGGAACGCGGCATCGTCGTGACGCGTGAGTCCATTCGAAGCTGGTGCATCACATTCAGCGACCTCTTTGCCCATGGCCTCCGCCACCGGGAACCCCGTCGGGGTTCCCGGTGGTCCTTAGACGAAATGCACGTGGACACCGGCGGGGTCAAACACTGGCTGTGGCGAGCTGTTGACGAACATGGAGCTGTGCTGGATGTTTTCCTTCAGGAACACCGTGATACTGAAGCCGCCAAATCGTTCTTCCACCGTCTGCTGAGGGAATACGATGTGCCGGAGGTCATCCACACCGACAAGCTGTGGAGTTATGGTGCAGCCCTTCGGGAATCCCCCGTGCTCCACGGGGTGGAGCACGTTCAGGTCGTATCGACTGACCGCTGCAACAACCTGATCGAGCAGTCCCATCGCCCCACACGGCAGCAGGAACGGCAACAGCGAGGATTCAGATCACGAAAACGAGCACAGGGCTTCCTCAGTCTGCACACCCGAATCATGAATCTCCACCACCCTGCCCGCTCCACCGTTCCCGCTCGCTACCGTCGTCATCATCGCCAGGCTGCCTTCAAAACGTGGCAAGAAACCGTGTGGCAGGCGGCCTGAACTTCAGGCCGCCTGCCACTGGGAACCTCCACCGCACCTCACGCTCCAACAACTTGCCACAACCCCCTGCATCACATGTTTGATGGCGGCTGGATGTGGATGGTTCCGTTTGGAAATCACGTGGATGCGACCAATCCTGCCTGGAGTGTGGGGCTTTCCTATGACCCGGCACGGACGGGCTGGCGGGTGGACTGGACGCCCGAAGAGCTCTTTGCACACGTGCAGCAGCAGTACCCCGCACTGGCCGAACAGTTTTGCGGCGCCACACGCACTGGACCCTGGCAGGACGCCCCGCATACCCAGTACAGCGCCAGCGAAATTGTGGGTGATCAGTATTGCCTGCTGGACCGCGCGGCGTGGGACACCGATCCGCTGTTCTCGCGCGGCCTGAATAATGGGCTTGAGCAAGTGGCAGTGCTGGCCGAGGAGTTGATCGGCGCGTTTGACGAGGGGACCGTGAATGCCCAGCGTCTGCGGTACGTTGAGCAGGTGTCACGCGGTCTGGCGGCGCAGCAGGATTACACGTTGCACGCGGCGTACGCTGCCACGCGTTCGCCCGTGCTGTGCAGTGCGTTCGCCCGCGTCTGGTTGTTGTGGTCCATGTTTTCCACATTGCATCTGGCCCACCTGCACCGGACGCTGGGTGCCGCGCCCGCGCATCAGGCGGCCTTGCGGCGCAGTCCGGAGTCCGGGTTGTGGTTCGGCGCGCCGCAGAGTGCCCTTCAGCTTTGGAGTGAAGGGCTGCGGGTGTGTGAGGCGGTGGCAGCGGGGCGGGCGGGGCCGGACAGTGCTGGGCGCGCCCTGATGGGCACGCTGCGAGACCGCCGCAGCGTGCCGCCTCTGTTCGGCTTTGGCCGGTTGGAGGAGCGGCACTACGTGTTGTCCCGCACCCGGCAGGTCCGGACACTGGTCTGGGCGCTGGCCCGTGCGCCCAGGGATTTGCGGACGCTGCTGTTTTCGCACCTGCGGCGCAAGGAAGTGGCGCTGCCGCAGGCGTCGCTTGCGGCAGCGGGGAGGCAAGTGGCGCAGGTGCGCCATTCGGCAGATTCGGCCGTGTAACGATCGAACCGTCACACCGCGCCGGAAAGCTGTGGTCGGCGCGGCGTGGTCAGGGCTTCACGAGGGAAGCTGTGGTCGGCTCGTGGCATGGTCTCCGTGCAGGTGACTGCCAGGCGCCAGGATCATCGCCGCTCCAGAACCGCTGCAGCGGGGTGGATGATCCAGCGGCCCTCCCGGTCCTCCACCGTTTGAACCGGGATCAAGGTGATGCCGGGCCCGGTGCTGGCCAGGGCCAGCACACGCGTGGGATGCACCCAATGCAGAAAAAGCTGCCACGGACCGAACGGCCCTTCAGGTCCCTGTTCGGGGACGGGCGCGGCGTGCAGGTCCGCCGGCACAGTGAGCTGCACGGCATGCAGGTCGTACGTCAGGCCCACGCCCTGCGCCTTGAGGATGGCCTCTTTACAGGCCCAGGCCCGGTAGAACGCGGCCAGATGCTGTGCAGGTGGCAGGCGCTGCAGCCGCTCGCGCTCCAAGGGGCCCAGGGCCGTCTGCAGCATGGCGTGACTGTTCTGGAGGGGGCGGACTTCCTCCAGATCCACCCCAACAGGACCGTTGCCGACGGCCAGGGCGAGGTGATCACCGGTGTGGCTGAGGTTGAACGGCACGTCCAGGCCGACGAGGTACGGCTTGCCGTACGGCCCCAGTGCAAATGTCAGGGCCTGGGGCGGCGCGCCGAGCCGGGCAGCCAGAACGGTCCGCACCAGTGCGCGCGCCGCCACGTACCGGCGCCGAGGGGCAGGCAACGCGATGGCGCGCGCACGGATGTGTTCTTCTGGCGTGAGCAGCGCCACAAGGCCGGCGAAGTCATCGGCGTGCGCCAGATACACCGCCGTGTGCGGCGCGGCGCCGCTCATGATGGGGACGGTGACTCACCCTGGCTGACGCCGTACAGGAAGTCGTTGACGTGCTGCGCCGCGTCGAAGTGGGTTTCGACGTCGAACACTTCACCCATGAGGAAAATCTTGCCGACCATGGGCCCCATGAACGCGGCCATGAGATCGTCAAGGTTACGCCCGGGAAACTGACCTTCGTTCTGGTAATGCGCGAAGAGACTGCGCAGGCTCGTCATGACTTTCTGGCGCAGCGGCAGGGACGCTTTGCGGAGGGTGACGTTATACGCCACTTCAGGCAGCATGCGCAGAATCAGCTTGCGGTTGCGCCGCGCGAGACGGTAGTACTGCTCGGCCACCCGCTGCAGGTCCTGTTCAAGATTGCCGGTGGGCGACAGGGCCGCTTCCTGGTAACTGTTGGTGAGGTTGAGAAACACTTCAACGATCAAGTTCGCCTTGGACTTGAACAGGCGGAAGAGTGTGACCTCTGCCACGCCGGCGTTGATGGAAATGGACCGGGTGGTGGCGCGGCCGAACCCATCCTCGGCCACCACTTCGATGGTGGCATCGAGAATGCGTTCACGGGTGTTCGTCACCGTTGGTGATTCCTGCTCAGACATACGCTCAAGGTAGAACATAGCGCTGTGGCATGATCCTCGGCCGCTTACAGTGGAGAAGAGGCACCGGGCGTCAGCGGGTCGCGGCGTCGGCCGGCATGCGGCGCAGCTGACTACCCGTCAAAACTGGGCATGAGGGCCTGAAGTGCCCGCCAGGACGAAGGCGACGGGTGGAGCAGGAGATCTTGGAGATGATCGAGACCCAGTCGGAACACGGACACCGCACGGTGTCCGTGTTTCTTGCGTTTCACGGGCTGTCTGGCAGCCAGGAGCTGGCCTGTCACACAAGCCCAGATGAAAGCAGCCGACACACAGGTCAGTAAGGTCGAGACGCGCTCAGCCTGCGTCAGGCCGGTGTCTTCCAGATTGAAGCCTCTGGTTTTGAGGGCGGCGTGCAGATTTTCCGCCTGCCAGCGCTGCGCATAGCGGCGGAGATTCTTTGATGCGTGGCCCCGGTAGGCGAGGTACAGAACCTCGCCAGCCGCATTCTTGGTGGCACATAGGCACAAGGACACGCCGTAAACCACCATCCGGCGGTGCCAGCGGCGAATCTCACCGGTCTGAAGCTTTTTGAAGCAGGCCCAGACCGGCAGCTTGCCG
>NZ_JAIQXV010000038.1 GCF_020166415.1 Deinococcus multiflagellatus | reverse complement strand
GGACAAGGCCCACAAGCTCACCATCGTGCCGCGTGGGCGCAGCCTGGGCAGCGCGCTCTACACCCCCGAAGACCGCATGCACCACACCCGCGCCGCGCTGCTTGACCGCCTATGCGTGGCGCTGGCCGGGCACGCCGCCGAGCAAGTCGCCACCGGACAGGTGACTACCGGCGCCGCCAATGACTTTCAGCAGGCCACGTCCTTGGCGCGGCGCATGGTCACCGAGTGGGGCATGAGCGACGTGGGCCAACTGGCCCTGGCCCAGCAGGGCAGCGCGTACCTGGGCGGGGGACCGGTGCAGGGCCAGTACAGCGACCACACCGCCGAGCGCATTGACGCCGAGGTGGGCCGCTTGCTCAACGGGCAGTACGAGCGCGCCGCAGCCCTGCTGCAAGAGCATGTGCATCTGCTGCACCGCCTGACCGATGAACTGGTGGCCCGCGAAAGCTTAAGTGGTGAGGACTTGCAGACGGTGATGGCCGGCGGCACCCTCCCCCCGCAGGAGGCCGAGCCCCGCCCCGCCGAGGACAACCCCGCCCCCACCCCCCGCCTGAGCCCGGACCCGGCGTGAGGGGTTAGGGTAATTTGCAACGCGAAGATCAAACCACCACACAGACGAACGCCGGCCAGAGGCTTTGAAGCTCTGGCCGGCGGTCTTGTGCTCAGCGCCATTCCCCCGGCGCTGCAGCCACCACATTTACCGGGCGGCCGGTTCCGGCACGGCGCAGACGCCGTCCTCGCAGGCACCGGCATGATCCGCGTCGCCCAGGGTCACCAGCGCCGGGGGCTGCACCTCGGCCCAGGCCTGCTGCAGGGCGCCCAGCAGCACCTGGGGGTCCTGGGCGCCGCTCACGCCGTACTTGCCGCCCAGCACAAAGAAGGGCACCCCGGAAATGCCCAGGGCCTGGGCCTGCGCCTCGTCCTGGCGCACGGCGTCGGCGTGGCGGCCCTCGCTTAGGGCGGTGCGGGCAGCGGCGGAGTCCAGACCCACTTCCTCGGCCAGCGCGGTCAGCGTCTCCAGGTCGCCCATGCGGGCCCCCTCGCTGAAATAGGCGCGCAGCAGCCGCTCTTTCATGTCGCCCTGCTGGCCGTGAAGGGCCGCGTGGTGAATCAGCTGGTGGGCCAGAAAGGTGCTGCCCAGCCGCGCACGGTCAAAGTGGTAGCTCAGGCCTTCTGCGGCGGCCACGGCTGTCACCTGGTCCATCATGGCCTGCACTTGTGCGGGGCTGCGGCCATACTTTTTGGCCAGCACTTCGCCCATGGTCTGGTCCAGGGCTGGAGGGGCGGCCGGGTCCAGCTCGAAGCTGCGCCACACCACCTCCACGCGGTCGCGGTGCTCAAACTGTGCCAGGGCGCTTTCAAGCCGCCGCTTGCCGATATAACACCACGGGCAGGCAATGTCCGACCAGATGTCCACCCGCAGGTGCCCGGGCGTCCGAGGAGAGAAAAGCGCGGTCATGGCCCCAGTATTCCACATGCTTTCTGAAGGACTTGAGAAAACAAAGTAAGTCTTTGGGTGAACAAGAGGTGGCCTGCGCCTCAGCTGCCGTCAGCTTGGGCGTGCTACCACTGCCCCATGAGTCTGTCTGTTCGGCCCCTGATGGTGCTGGGCCCGGCCCTGCTGGGGCTGGCCCTGGCTGCCCCGCCCACGCCTCCGGCCTCTATGCTGGAACGCACCGCCACCCGCCTGACCCAGAGCCTGGGGGGGGTGCTGCGCAACTGCCCGGCCAGTTTTCAGGCCATTGGCACGCCCACCAAGCAGTGCGTGGGGGTCACGCGCACCGTGGAGCAGACCCGGGTGGCCCTGACGGCGGCGCTGGGCGAGGAACTGTATGGCGTCTGGCGCAGCAAAGACGACCAGCGCAGTGTGTACAACTGGTTGAAAACTTCGGGCGGAACTGTGTACCTGCGCCTGCAGCCTGACCCCGAGGGCCGCGCCCAGACTCTGCTGTACTTGGATGTGCCCCCCAGCACCGCGCCCGCCAGCGGGAATGCTGCGGCGGCAGCGCCCGCAGCCGCAAGCGCGGGCACAGCGGCGGCCACCAGTGGCGCGGCCACAGGCACGGCTCCCCGCAGCAGCGCGGCCCCGGTCGCCACCCCGGCACGTTCACTCGCACCAACCCCCTTTCGCCGCACCCTGGAGGTCCAGAGCCCCCGCCTGAACGGCGCCGACGTGCGGGCGGTGCAAAACCGCCTGATTGCCCTCATGCGGCCTGTCCGCACTGGCCAGGGGGATGGTTGGTACGGTCCAGTGACGGCCGCCACCGTGCGCGCCTTTCAGACTTCGGCCGGCCTGCCCGCCAGTGGGCGGGTGGACCGCGCCACCTGGGACGCGCTGTTTAGTGCCTCAGCCAAGCCCTTCACGCCGCCCCCCACCCCCTGACAGCGGGTCAGTTCCATGAGACGGTGGGCCGCCTGTCTCGGCTCACCGCCTCATGAGACAGAGAAAAACATAGGCCCAGTGCGCATTGCCGTCACTTAATCCGCCATGAGACCGAGCGGGGAGTTCTCACTGGTGCACCGTAGAGTATGGAGCACCATGAAGCGAACGGCCATCCTGTTCTCATCTGGCCTGCTGTTTGCACTCTGCGGCACCGGGCTGGCCCAGACTGCCGTGCCAGCCACTCCCCTCAACCTGACGGGCATACAGAGCCTCACTTTCGGCCCGCCGCGGTTCAGTACGCAGGGCAGCACCACCCGCGTGGTGTTTGACCTGCCCACAGGGGTGCGCTACACCCTGACCCCCACGTTCAGCGGCCTGCGGCTGGATGTTCAGAACGCCCGAATCCAGCCGGCCGTGCTCACCAACCCGGGCAGCAGCGTGAACGAGGTGCGGGCGGGGGCTGGTCAAATCACGCTGTTTACGCCCTTTCCCCTGTCCTTCACGGCGGGCTGGCAGGCCAGCGAGGCCACGCTGGCCACCGGCGGCCGCGTGCTGATTCTGGAGCTGGGCCCAGCGGTGACGGGCGGCGCGGCTCCCACCCTGCAGGGCCAAGTGCTCAGCAGCGCGCCGGCCACCCCCGGCGCCCAGGCGGTGCTGAGCGGGGCCGGGACCCTGCCGCCGGGCGATACCGTGGCCCCTACCAAGGTGCTGCCGCCTGCCCCCGCCCTGCCCGCGCCCGCCCTGAGCGGTCCCATGCCCCTGCAGGGCCGGGTGCCCGGCGAGGCCACAGCCGCAGCGGTCCCGGCCCCGCGCATTGGCAAGAACCCGGGGCAAACGCGGGTGGTGCTGGACCTGCCGCCCGGCAGCAGCTACCGGCTGGTGCCCGGGGCCGCGGGCCTGAATGTGGAACTGGGTGGGGTCACGCTGGCAGCCCAGAGTGCGCGCGCCGTGAGCCCCGAACTGCGCGAGTGGCGCTTTGCCCCGGGGACTATGGGCGGCGTGGTGTCGCTGCTGACCCCTTCACCCGTCACGGCGCGCTCGGGCTGGCGGGCCCAACTGCTGCCCCCAGCCTCCGGAACGGCGTGGCGGCTGGTGCTGGACCTGTCGCCCGCTCTGGCAGACCTGAGCCCCTTGACCCCTGCCGAACGCACAGTGGCGGCCGTTCCGCCCGTGCTGGCCACGCGCGGCACCGCCATCCTGGCGCTCAGCGCCAACTTTGTGCGCCCGCGCGTGGTGGTGGACGCCGGGCATGGTGGGCGCGACCCGGGCGCTGTGGGCACCATTGTGGAGAAGGACGTCACCCTGGCGGTGGCGCTGCGCGTGCGGGACCTGCTCACGGCGGCGGGCGTGGACGTGGTGCTCACCCGCGACAGTGACCGCGAACTGCACCCGGTGAAAAACACGGACCTGGAGATGCGCGCGGCCATGGGCACACCCGGCACCCAACTGTTCGTCTCGATTCACGTGAATGCCATGGCGGCCAGCACGGCCCTGAGGGGGTACGGCATTGAAACGTGGTGGAACCCCAACCACCCCCAGAGCAGCGCGCTGGCGGGCCTGCTGCAGCAGCATCTGACCGAGGTCACGGGGGCGTTCAACCGGGGCCTGAAAAACTCGCAGTCGCTCTCGGTGCTGCGCAACAGCCGGGTGCCGGCGGCGCTGGTGGAAATTGGCTACACCAGTCATCCGGTCGACGGCCTGAACCTGCGCGACCCCAACTATCTGGACCGCGTGGCGCTGGGGATTGCGCTGGGCATCCGCGAGTCGCTGGTAAGCGGCGTGACGGCCCAGGCGGCGCCGGCCCCGACCACCGCCAAGCGCCCCTGATTCACTGGCTGGGGTACGCCCCACCTGCCTTCAGACTGGCAGCGCCCGCACCCCCGGCAGAAGGCGGCACAATGGGGGCGATGACCGCTCCTGAGTCCGGCTTTCGTGACCGCGTGCTGGCCCTGGTGGCCCGCATTCCGGCGGGCCGCGTGATGACCTATGGCCAGTTGGCCCTGCTGGCGGGGCAACCCGGCGCTGCCCGGCAGGCGGGGTTTGTGCTGAACAGCCTGATGAACGGCTCGGCGCTGCCCTGGCAACGGGTAATCAATGCCCAGGGCCGTGTCAGCACGCACAAACTGGGGTTCGGCGCGCTGCAAGAAGGGTTGCTGCGGGCCGAGGGCGTCACCTTCGATGACTCGGGCCGCTGTGATCTGGCCCGGCTGCAGTGGTGGCCAGAGGACAGCCCCCACGGACCGCCGCCCACCCTGCTGGATCAGGCATGAAGAAATGCCAACCCTGCCCTGGCGCGCGGCGGCCGGGCGCGCGCAGTATGCTCCCGGCATGAACGAAGCGCGCAACCGAACCGCTGGCAGCGTCCTGTCATGGGCGCTGGGCGTGACACTGGGGGTCATTCTGGGCATTGCCATGCTGATCGTGACCCCCCGCTTGATGGCCAAGCCCACCCTGGCCGCGGCGGGCGAGGGGCAGACCGAGGCCTCGGGCACGCCGGCTTCAGGTGGTGGCATGGCTGGTGGGCAGGTCCAGGGTGAGGGCAGCGCCAGCGGCGGTGGCCGTGAAGCGGCGGGCAGCAATGAAACGGGCACGGCGGCCGGCGACCAGGGCGAGGCCCAGGACAGCCAGAACCAGGGCGAGGACCCCGCCAGCGCCGAGGGCGAAGAAGCCACCGACCAGCAGGAAGACAGCGGTGCAGGGGGCGCGGCGGCCGGAAGCGGCGCCACACCAGCCGCCGGTCAGGCAGGCGACCAGGCCACAGCGGGCGGCGCGGCGGGCGAGGCCACGGGCAACGCCGAAGCGGGCCGCACGGTGTACGCGAGCAACTGTGCCGGCTGCCACGGCCAGCAGGCCGAGGGCGCCCTTGGCCCCTCGCTGGTGGGCGAAGACAGTGTCAAAAGCTGGACCCTGGCCCAGTTCAAGACCACCCTGCGCGAAGGCAAAACCCCGGTGCGCCAGCTGAGCAACGTGATGCCCCGCTTCTCTGAAGCCCAGATCAGCGACGCCCAGGTGGCAGACCTGCAGGCTTACATCAAGACCCTGAACTGAAGCCTGCCTCCTGCCAGCCCGTGGCCAGATGGTCGCGGGCTGGCCGCGTTGTGGCCGGTTCAGTGGGGACCGCTTAGAGCGGTTGACGAAAGAACCCCATCACCCCTCGCTGCACGGGGTCCTCTTCCACGAGGGGAGAGGATCGCGACCCAGCATCACCGCGCAGAGTGGCCTGAGCCGCCGTTAGGGGCGCCTTGGGTCATCCCCCAGCCAGTTGTTGTGTGCATGTGGCTGTCATGGCCTGTAGACGGGAACGCATGGGCTGAACAGTCCGTGTTGCCCTGGGGGTGCCGGCACGGCCAGACCCTCAGAGCCCCTTACGAGGGGCCCGGCTCGACCAACGTACCGGCCTCGTCGATACGGAAGTCCATCACCTGTCCACTCAAGCTGTTGCGGGCCATCACGCCCTGCAGGTAGGCGTGCAGGCCCGCTGTGGGCTGCCGGGTGTCGTGAAAGCACAGCACGGTGGGCCCGGCGCCGCTCAGGGCCGCGCCCAGGGCGCCGTGCCGCCACGCCTCGTCCAGAATGTCGCTCAGGCCCGGCACCAGCGGCGCGCGCCACGTCTGGTGGATGTAGTCCTGCATGGCGTGGCGCAGCAGGTCCAGGCGGCCCTGGGCCAGTGCCCCCACCAGCAGCGCCGCGTGCGACAGGGCGTGTACGGCGTCGGCGCGGCTGTATTCCTTCGGCAGCACCGCGCGGGCCTTGCTCGTGCTCAGCTCAAAGTCGGGGACCAGCACCGTCACCCCCAGATGCGCCGGGGGGCTCAGGCGCACGTAGTGGGTGCCCAGGCGGTCCAGGGTGGCCACCACGATGCCGCCCAGCAGGGCCGGGGCCACGTTGTCGGGGTGGCCTTCTTCCCGCGCCGCCACGTCCAGCACCGTTTCGGTGTCCAGTGGGCGGCCCAGCAGTTCGTTGCCCGCCACGATGCCCGCCACCAGCGCGGCGGCGCTGCTGCCCAGGCCCCGGGCCAGCGGCACCTCGGTCTCGATTTCCACGCGGGCCGGGGGCAAGGGCCGCCCCGCCCGCCGCGCCGCCAGCTGCATGGCCCGGTACACGTAGTTGCTCTCGTCCGCCGGGGTCGCGGCCAGTTCGGGGCCCAGCGGCACCACTTCGGTCACGGCCTGCGGGGTCACGCGCACGGTGGTGTACAGCGGCACACTGAGGCCCAGGCTGTCGAAGCCCGGTCCCAGGTTCGCGCTGCTGGCCGGTGCGCGCACGGTGAAGGTCATGAGGGCCCCCTGCGGGGGCCCGTCAAAGGGTCGAGGGTCAAAGGGTCTAAGGAGGAGCCCCTGTTGCTCTTAGACCCTTGGACCCTTAGACCCTTAGACCCTTCCCCCCCCCTCATGCCAGGCTCGCCAGCACCGCGTTCATGGTGGCGTCCACAGCGGCGGGGGCCTGCACGGCGCGCATGGCGCTGCCCGGGTCCTTCAGGCCGTTGCCGGTAAGCACTGCCACCACCCGCTGCCCGGGGCTCAGGCGGCCCTCGGCGTGCAGCTTCAGCAGCCCGGCCACCGGGGCGGCGCTGGCGGGCTCGCAGAAGACCCCCTCACGCGCCACAAGGTGGTAGGCCGCCATGATCTCGTCGTCGCTGACATGGTCAAAGAGCCCACCGGATTCCTGCACGGCCGCGCGGGCAAGGTGGGCGCTGGCGGGCGCGCCAATGCGGATGGCGGTGGCCAGGGTCTCGGGCTGCTCCACCCGGTCCAGGCCCCGGGCCAGTGGCGCCGCCCCCGAGGCCTGGAAGCCCCACATGCGCGGCAAGGTCTCCATCTGCCCGGCGCTGAGGTACTCCCGGAAGCCCATCCAGTACGCGCTGATGTTCCCGGCGTTGCCCACGGGTAGCGCCAGGATGTCCGGGGCGGCGCCCAGTTCATCCACGAGTTCAAAGGCCGCCGTTTTCTGGCCCTGCAGGCGGTGGGGATTGACCGAATTGACCAGGGCGATGGGCCGCTGCTCGCTGATCTCGCGCACCAGGTGCAGGGCTTCATCGAAGTTGCCGCGCACCGCCACAATCTGCGCGCCGTAAGCCACCGCCTGCGCCAGCTTGCCCAGCGCGATGTTGCCGTCGGGAATGAGCACGATGCAGCGCAGGCCGGCGCGGCTGGCGTAGGCGGCAGCGGCGGCGCTGGTGTTGCCGGTGCTGGCGCAGATCACGGTGTCGGCCCCGGCCTCGGCCGCTTTGGCCACGGCCACCACCATGCCCCGGTCCTTGAAGCTGCCGGTGGGATTTAGCCCCTCGTATTTCAGGTGCAGCTCAACGCCCAGGTGCTCACTCAGGCGCGGCGCGTGAATCAGGGGCGTGCTGCCTTCACTGAGGCTCAGCAGGGGCGTTTGCGGCGTGACGGGCAGATACGGTCGGTAGCGTTCAAGTAGTCCGGGCATCAGGGTGGGGCCTCCGTTTCCGGCATGCTACCCAGCCGCAGGCGCCGGCGCCCCAGCCGGGGTAAGACAAATGCGGGCGCTTGCCTAACGGGCCGCCGCTTGAATGGGGAGGCGTGAATGGGTCAACCCTCCTGCTCAACGTCACTTGACACCGCTGTTCTGACTTATGGGTCAGGTCAGAAATGAGCGTTGTCGGGGGCAAAAGTGGCCTCGTCCCTTAGCCCAGATTTGGGGGACATCCATCCCGCCTTCAACCCCTCTTGAGAAAGTACGCACCTCTACAATTGCCTGTTTGGCACGGTCGCATGCTGCCTTCACAACGAACGGCATCGTTGATTTCAAATTCGCAGAAGAACCAAGAAAAGGGAGGTCAAGATCATGGGTTGGATTATTACGATTCTTGTGGGTGCTCTGGTGGGGTGGCTGGCCAGCTTGATCATGAAGACGAACGCGCAGCAGGGCGCCATCGCCAACATCCTGATCGGGATCGTGGGCAGCCTGCTGGCCCAGGCCGTCTTCGGCAGCTGGCTCAACATTGGCTCGGCCGACGTGGCGGGCAGCGGCTTCAGCTTCTGGAGCATCGTGTGGGGCGTGGTGGGCAGCGTGGTGCTGATTGCCATCCTGAAGGCCCTGCGCATCCTTCGCTAACCCTTGTCAGGCTTTTCTTCTGGGCGGCGCCGCGTGCGCCGTCCATCCTTTTTGGCCTCGGGGTATGATGATGTGTGGGCCTTTGCTTGCAGCGCTGGCCATGTGCTACAGTCGGACGGCTTGTCTGACCTGGGGTCGGCGCGGCGCGGTGCCCAACAGCGGGCCCTGTCCCCCTGGCCCCCAAGAACGAAGGTCGGACTGAAGAAGGAGAGTCATCATGGCGAAAGTGTGCGAAGTGTGCGGCAAGGGGCCGATTGTGGTGAACTCGGTCATCCGCCGCGGTAAGGCCCGCGCAGCGGGCGGCGTGGGTCGTAAGGTGACGGGCATTACCAAGCGGGCCCAGAAGCCCAACCTTCAGCCCCTGAAGGTGACCCGTGGCGGCGTGACCCTGCGCCTGCGCGTGTGTGGCAAGTGCCGCAAGGCCGTGGCCTGAACGCAGTCCCCCAATTCGAAAGTGGCCCCAGTCAGTCTGACGGGGCCACTTCGCTTTGACAGTCCCCTTGTTCAGGCGCTGGCTTTGGCGCGGCGCTCGCCCAGCAGGCTCAGCACAATCAGAAGGATGGTGCCCAGCACCACGCACATGTCGGCAATGTTGAAGATGGGAAAACCGTCGCCGTACAGCGCCCGCGTCACGCTGCTCAGCAGGGGCGAGTGCAGCATGTCGGTCACTCTGCCCTGCCGCAGCCCGTCTATGGCGTTGCCAATGGCGCCCGCCGCGATCATGGCCAACACCACGCTGAGAAGGCGGGGCTGGGGCCGCACGGCCAGATACACCAGCAGGCCCAGGCCCACCAGCAGCCGGCCCACCGCGAGGGGCACGGCGCTGCCGCTGAACAGGCTCCAGGCGGCGCCCGTGTTAAAGGTCAGCTGCCAGTCCAGCAGCCCGGGAAGAAACGGCTGGGCTGGGTCATATGGTTGAAGGGTCGCCAGCGCCCAGGCTTTCAGGGCCTGATCCGCCGCCACCAGCAGCGCGACGATGAGCAGCGGCAGCCACAGCGGCGTGCGGCGCGAACGGTCGGTGAGTGTGGGCACGCCGCGCAGTATAAAGAGCCCCTTTCGGCCCTGTTGGGAGAAGCTGGCTCATCGGCGGCGAAGGGTGCCCGGCAGGACAGCGGCCTGTTCGTCTGAGGGTTCGCTGCCTTGCCTGGGACGGCGCGGCACAATAAAAGGTATGGCAAACATCGAGTCCTTTGATCTGGACCATACCCGGGTCCACGCGCCTTATATCCGGCTGGCTGGGGTCAAGACCACGCCCCGCGGCGACAGCATCAGCAAATATGATCTGCGGCTGCTTCAGCCCAACCAGGGTGTTATCGAGCCGGCCGCCCTTCACACGCTGGAACACCTGCTCGCTGGCTACCTGCGCGACCACCTGCAGGACGTGGTGGATGTCTCGCCAATGGGCTGCCGCACTGGCCTTTATATGGCGGTGATTGGTGAGCCCAACGAGGAAGGCGTGCTGCAGGCTTTTACGGCAGCCTTGCAGGACACCGCCAACCACGACCGCCCCATCCCGGGTGTGAGCGAGCTGGAATGTGGTAACTACCGCGACCATGACCTGACCACCGCCCGGCAGCTGGCCCGCACGGCGCTGGACCAGGGCCTGAAGGTCCAGGAAACGGTGTTGATCCAGCGCTAAAGGCATTCAATGGGAAAGGCGGCGGCCACTGGGCTGCCGCTTTTTTCGTTGTAGACGGTGTTTTTCTATGGGACTCTCAAGCCGAAAGGGAAAGCGAAGGGAGGGAGTTGACAAGTTCAGGCGGTGCCTGTATCTTTTCTGAGCCTCAAGCGAGGCGGGGTGCATGACAACCGATGAG
>NZ_JAIQXV010000037.1 GCF_020166415.1 Deinococcus multiflagellatus | reverse complement strand
TATAGGCGGCTGTCTTTGTCCGAACCATCCAGCACTGAACGGGATGGTTACCCAGCGCCCAGCAATTCATATCCGTTTTAGCCCTGTTCCACTGCCCTACGAGGGCTACTGATCAAGAAAAGACCGTCTGCGTGACGGCCTTCTTCCGGAAATCGTTTTACAGCTGCTGAACCAGCAGGGGCGTGGTGGTGGGCTGGGGGCTGCCGCCCGGGGGCTCCACGCTGATCGCCACTGTCTGCCCGGCCGCCGCGCCCTGCCACTGAATGTCCTGGCCGCTGAACACGCCCGCCGAGACCGGCTGGCCATTCTCCAGGCGCCACAGCTGATACACCCGGCCTTCCGGCGGCGCACTGTTCAGTCGGGCATAGGCGCGGCCATCAGGCAGGCGCACGAGCTGGCCGGCGGGGGCACCTTCTCGGGCCAGGGTGGTCACGACTGCACCAGGCACCGCGCGGAATTCGCTCAGCAGATCGGCCGGCGGCGCGGGGCGCAGGAGGAGCACGCCCGCTGCCAGAGCCGCCGCCAGCGCCAGTCCTCCCAGCACCGGCCCCAGGGGGCGACGACGGGGCGCGGTGGGCGGCACCTGGGCCGGCACAGGGTCAGCCTCCCCTTGAAGCGGCAGCGGAGCAGGTCCCCCCTGTTCCCCTTCCGCTCGAACGCGGGCCATCAGGCGGTCCAGGGCGCCCTCAGGCACCTCGGCGGGGGGCAGGGTGTCGGGGAGGCGGTGTAGGGTGTCCAGGTCCTCACGGTACGCCGCCCGCAGGGCCGGATCAGCGTCGAGGGCGGCGCGCAGGCGCGCTTCCTCCTCGGCACTGAGCAGCCCCAGCGCCAGACTGACCAGATCTTCACGGTTGACGTTCACAGCAGTTCACCTGTCTTTGTATGGACTCTCTTGGATGGAGTGGGGCGCTTAAGAACCAGAGGCCCGCGTCAGGGCGACGCGCATGCGGTCCAGCGCGGAGCGCAGCCGGGATTTTACTGTACCCACAGGCAAACCCGTCAGGATGGCCAGCTCGCTGTGCGTAAACCCCCGGTAGTACGCCAGTTCCACCAGTTCGCGGTGATGCGGCTCCAGACCGTCCACAGCCTGCTCGGCCATCAGACGGTCGGTGGGGTCCGGGCTGCGCGTGGGGGCGTCCCAGTCCTCCAGTTCCAGCGGCGTGTCGGGGCGGTCGCGCAGTTCCTGCAAGAAGCGGTGGTGGGCAATGCTCACCAGCCACGTCTTGGCACTGGCCCGCGCCGGATCAAAGCGCCCCGCGTGTCGCCACGCATTGAAAAAAGCGTCTTGCACGCAACTTTCGACATCCTCGTGCTGCTGAAGCATGCGGCGGCCCAGGGCGTACAGCAGCCGGGCATAGCGGCGGTGCAGTTCCTGAAGCGCCTCTTCCTGCCGCCCGGCCATGGCGTGGATAAGCGCCTCGTCAGGCAGATCGGAGGAAAGGGGCGTCATGAGAGCCCGGTCAGAGTAACAGGTCCACCCCGCTGCGCAGTGCGCCAGCACACAGCCCAAGCATTACAGAGCGCTCATGAACTGGGCTTTATCCTCTGGGCTCTTCCGCCACAGCCATCTCGCGGGCCGCCACGGGCACGGCGGCCGGCGCCGCTGTGGGTATGGGCGCGGTGGCTGGGGCACCCATAGCCAGGTCGTCTTTCAGGCCCTGGGTGCTGCGGCGGAATTCGCGCAGGCCGTGGCCCAGGCTCTTGCCCAGTTCGGGCAACTTGCGCGGGCCAAACACCACCAGCGCCACCAGAAGAATCACGATCAGTTCAGCGGGTCCAAGATTGGGCATAACAACCTCCTCAGGGTTGGTTAAGCGCCGGGGGCCTCGGTGAGGTCCGGCCTGATCAGCTTTATGCGGCGCGGCCCTGACTGGATGATGGCCCCCGCCAGGGGTCAAGGCCCCCTCAAGGCCAGATGAGCTGCCCTGGCCGCCCACCGGGCACCCCAGGACCTGGGGGCTTGGGACGGGCGCTACACTGCCCCCCGTGACCGAAGGCCCCGCCTCTGCCCTGCCGTTTGCTGCCACCCCGGGCCGCCTGGACGCCGTGGTGGCCAGCCTTAGCGGCGCCAGCCGCTCGCAGGTGGCCGGGTGGATTGAGGGGGGGCATGTGCAGGTGGACGGCCAGACGGTGACCAAGCCCAGCCTGAAGCTGCGCGGCGGCGAGGCGCTGCTGGTCTCTCCGCCGCCACCCCCCGACGCCACGGTGCGCCCCGAACAGGTGCCCCTGGACGTGCTGTACGAGGACGAGCACCTGATTGCCATCAACAAGCCGCCCGGCATGGTGACGCACCCCGCGCCGGGCGTGAGCACCGGCACGCTGGTCAACGCCCTGCTGGGCCGCATGAGCCTGCCCCAGCAGGGCGGCTTTGACGGCCCCGACGGCTACCGCCCCGGCATCGTGCACCGCCTGGACCGCGACACCAGCGGCGTGATCGTGGTGGCCAAGACGGTGGCCGCCCACGCCCGACTGGCCGAGGCCTTCAAGGCGCGCGAGACCCAGAAGGTGTACCTCGCCATTGCCGCTGGCGGCTGGCGCGCCGAGGAAGCGGTGCGGGTAGACGCCCCCATTGGCCGCCACCCGGTGCAGCGCCAGCGCATGACGGTGGGCGGCGCCAATGCGCGCGAGGCCCAGACGCTCTTTACGCCGCTGGCGCGCTGCCCGGACGGCCACGGGCGCACCCTGGCGCTGGTGCGGGCCCAGCCGCGCACCGGGCGCACCCACCAGATCCGGGTGCATCTGGCGCATCTGGGCAGTCCTATCCTGGGTGACCCCGTGTATGGCCGCGAGAGCGCCGTGATCGCCCGCCACGCGCTGCACGCCCACTTTCTGACCCTGCCGCATCCGGTAACCGGCGAGGCCCTACACCTGCACGCCCCGGCTCCAGAAGACCTGCTCAGCGCATGGATTTCCCTGGGGGGCCAGTGGCCCGCCCAGGCCGAGGCGCCGACCCTGAATTGAGAGCGGAACCTGGCCCCCCAAAGGGCCGTCGCCGTGCAGGGCTATGCGACCTTTCTGGCCCCGAACAGAGGCTGGCCGGTCATGGGTCCGGGGCGCCTGGCTGTCCTGATCTGTTCTGATCCCACACCAGGCCACCCTTCTGGGTCAGCCTCCGTCTGAACTGGCCGCACAGGACGCCAATCACCCAGGCACGGCCCCAGATATTCATCACTTATTCATGAACTGAAAACCCGCTGATCCAACCGAACGGGGGCTGCATACACCTGCGGTGAAGGCAAACGAGCGCGCGCTCGCGGCCCCATACGGGGTCACCCAGCGGTGGGCCCACGGTTGACCCTCGTTCCAGCGTTCTGGTTCCGTTCCCATTCCCGGAGGTTTTCACCATGAGCAGTGACAACAGCACCGCAGGCCACAGCACCCGCCGCAAGTTCCTCGGCGCCGCCGGATTGATGGGCGCAGGCGCCGTCCTGAGCGGCTGCACCAATGTCCTGGCCACCCATCCGGCCAAGGCCAATCTGGACGCCACCATCTTCAACTTTGCGCTGAACCTCGAATACCTGGAAGCGGCCTTTTATCTTGCGGCTGTGGGGCGGCTCGATGAGTTGACCGATGCAGGGGGCGACGCCAGCAAGGTCATCCTGCCTGCTGGCTTTACCGGCCGCGGCGGCGTCGCCGTCCCCGGCCTGACCGGCGACATGCTGGCGATGGCCCATGAGATCGCCGATGACGAACTCGCCCATGTGAAGGTGATTCGCAAGGTGCTGGGCGGCGTTGCCGTACCCCAGCCCCGCCTGGACCTGGGCCCAGCCTTCCAGGCTGCTGGCAGCGCGGCCTCGGGCGGCGTCATCACCAACTTCAACCCTTTTGCCAACGAGCTGTTCTTTCTGCACGGCGCCTTTATCTTCGAGGACGTGGGCGTCACGGCCTACAAGGGCGCCGCGCGCCTGCTGGTGGACGACAGCGCGGGCGGTAACCTGGAGAACGCGGCCGGGATTCTGGCCGTCGAGGCCTACCACTCGGGCTCGGTGCGCACGCAGCTGTACAACCGCCGCACCCAGCAGGCCGCCGCCGGCCTGACGGTGGAACAGGTGGTGCAGGCCATCAGCAACCTGCGCGACGCTGTGGACGGCAGCGACGACCGTGACCAGGGCCTGAGCGCGAATGCCGCCAACAACCAGAACCCCAACGTGCCGGCCCGCAGCGCCAACATTGTCCCCACCGACATCAACGGCATTGCGTTCAGCCGCACGCCCCGTCAGGTGGCCAACATCGTCTTCCTCGACACGACTGGCACCAAGACCAGCGGGGGCTTCTTCCCCGACGGCCTGAGCGGCAACTTCTCGGCCATCCTCGCGCTGTAAGGGACCGTTTAATCCTTTGAACCGCTCCGGGACGTGGTGCCCGGAGCGGTTGTCTGTCGCTCTGGAACAAGAGGAGCGGGCAACAAAGCGCTGGCCCACCTGCCAGAGCCCCAGCCGTTTTCACGGGTTGACCGTCATCAGCAGCCCACGAATGGGCGCGCCGTCCGGCTTGCATTCTTCCCCCTAGACCTGTATGATTTTTCTTCGTGCGCCGCGCAGGAGTTACCTGTGCGGCTGGAGAGTGCCCCCACTTTCAAGGACGAGCTTTCAGGGTTGAAGGCGTTTGGAGTTCTGCAGGGGACTTTCCCGAAAGGACGACAAATGAACTTTGATCAACTGATTGCGCCCGAACTCGCGGCGCGTCTCGCCGAACGTGGCATCACCGAAGCCAGCCCCATTCAGGAAGCCAGCCTTCCCCACACCCTGCAGGGCCGCGACCTGATTGGCCGCGCCCGCACCGGCACCGGCAAGACCCTGGCCTTTGCCCTGCCCATCCTCTCCAAGCTGGAAGCCAGCCGTGAACGCGCCCGCCTGCCGCGCGCCATCGTGGTGGCCCCCACCCGCGAACTCGCCAAGCAGGTGGCCGAGGAGTTCTCCAAGAGTGGCGCGCACCTCAGCACGGTCACCGTGTACGGCGGCGCCGCCTACGGCCCGCAGGAAAACGCCCTGCGCCGTGGCGTGGACGTCGTGGTGGGCACCCCCGGGCGCCTGATTGACCACCTAGAGCGCGGCAACCTGGACCTGAGCGACGTGCAGTTTGCCGTGCTGGACGAGGCCGACGAGATGCTGTCGGTGGGCTTTGCCGACGCGATTGAAACGATTCTGCAAAAGACCCCCGAGACCCGCCAGACCCTGCTGTTCAGCGCCACGCTGACGGCCGACATCAACCGTCTGGCCCGCAAGTACCTGAATGACCCCCTGGTCGTGGACATGGTGGGCGAGGGCAAGAGCCAGGCCGCCCAGACCGTGGAGCACCTGAAGGTGAAGGTGGGCCGCACCCGCACCCGCGTGCTGGCCGACCTGCTGACCGTGTACAACCCCGAAAAGGCCATCGTGTTTACCCGCACCAAGCGCGAGGCCGATGAACTGGCCAACGAGCTGATTCACCGCGGCATTGAAAGCGAGGCGCTGCACGGCGACCTGGCCCAGAGCCAGCGCGAGCGGGCCCTGGGGGCCTTCCGCAGCGGGCGCGTGGGCGTGCTCGTCGCCACCGACGTGGCGGCGCGCGGCCTGGACATCCCCGAAGTGGACCTGGTGGTGCAGTACCACCTGCCCCAGGACCCCGAAAGCTACGTGCACCGTTCGGGCCGCACCGGCCGCGCCGGGCGCACCGGCACCGCGATCATCATGTACGGTGACCGCGAGAACCGCGAAGTGGCTGGCCTGGAGCGCGTGACTGGCGTGCGCTTTACCGAGCGCCCCCTGCCCACCCCCAAGGAAGTGGCCGCCGCCAGCGCGCGGGCCAGCGCCGACATGGTGCGCAAGGTGGACGCCAGCGCCGCCGCCAACTTCCAGGCCGAGGCCGAGCGGCTGTTCAGCGAACTGGGCCTCGAAGCCCTGAGCCGCGCCCTGGCCAAGATCAGCGGCGTGACCGAGCCCGTAAAGGCCGCCAGCCTGCTGAGCGGTGAAGAGGGCCTGACCACCATCATCCTGCACGCCGAGCGCATGAGCGTGGCGCGCGCCGTGGCCCTGCTGGCCCGCACCACCGACGTTGACACCCGCCGCCTGGGCAAGGTGCGCCAGTGGCGCGGCGGCGCTGTGGCCGACGTGCCCAGCGAGTTCGTGGAGAAGCTGATGGCCGCCAGCCCGCTGGAAGGCGAGGTGGGCGTGGAAGTGGCCCAGGAACTGCCCGAACTGTTCGAGCAGCCCACCCGCGAGCGCCGCGAAGGCGGCGGCTACCAGGGTGGCCGTGGCTACCGTGACCGCGAAGACGGCGGGTACGGCAACCGGGGCGGTGGCTACCAGGGCGGCGGCCGTGGTGGCTACGGCAACCGGGGCGGCCAGGGCGGCGGACGCGGTGGTCAGGGCCGCTGGAGCCGCGACCGTGACGACCGTGGCCCGCGCCAGCGCGAAGACTTCGCCGACCGCGAGTTCGTGCCCTCCGGCCGATAAGCGACGCACCAGAGAGACCCCCTCCAAGTTGGAGGGGGTCTTTCGTTTGGTCTGGGTGGGCGGGGCAGAGCACGTTGGCAGACCACCTGGGCCGCTGCCTCCGGATCAGCCCGCCTTGGGCCGCCGAATGGCTGCAAAGATCAGCGAGAAGAGGAGCACCGTCACCACATACGAAATCAGCGACGACACCGGATCAAAGACCGGGTTCAGGACATCGTGGGCAAATTTGTAGATGGCAAAGGGGACCGCCCAGCCCAGAGCGAACAGCCCCGCCCGCTGCAGAAAATCCCGCGTCACCGACGCCTGAGGGAAGTACCGCATGGGCAGGATCATGGCGGGCAGCAGCAGCAGTTGCGCGGCGTAAAACCACAGGGGCAGGTTGTCCAGGCCATAGTCCAGCGCAGCAAAGACGATATTCAGCAGGCCGATCACGACGCCGGTAATGAGGGCGGTGCGCAGAAGCAAAGGATTCACCCCGCCATGCTGCCACGAGTCCTGCCGGCAGAACGTTTGAAGGGTTAATCCGCTGGCGCAGTACGGGGTGTCAGGGTGCCCAGACGCGCAGGAACCTTCTGCTGCAGCAGCGTCACAAGTTCCGGCGCCATGAACTCGTAGTTGTCGGGAATGCCCAGGGTGACAACGCGCTCATCAGGCAGGGCGCCGCGAAACTGCGTGCGCACCACATCGCGGTGCTGCTTTTGCATACACACCGCCACATCCGCCCACTCCAGCAGATCCCGCGTGAGTGGCGTCAGCGCCGCCGGATGCGTGCCCGCCGACACCACCTCCCATTCGCCGGTTTCCCGGAATAAAACCTCGGCGGTCAGGCTCCTCAGTTTGTTCTGCGTGCAGAGGAACACCACGCGTAACGGCCGGGTCAGAGACCCACCTCCGTAAAATGCTCGACCGTGGGAAACGGGTCGTAAAAGTGGTGCAGCAGCGCCCGCCACTGCTGGTAGTCCGGGCTGCCCCGAAAGCCGATGGTATGTGCCTCCAACGTTGTCCACCAGACCAGCAGGGCGTAGCGATGATCATCCTCGGCACAGCGCTGGAGCGAGTGGCGCAGATACCCAGGCATGGCCGAAATGATGCCCTGCGCCTCAGCGAACGCCTCCTCGAAGGCAGGTGTCAATCCCCGGCGAATCGTCAGCAAGGCAATTTCTAGCACCGGAGCCTGGGCCTCCCCCAGCTGTCCGCCCTGTGCCATCGGCCATTGGCCATCCGCCCCCTGCCCCCTCACGGCGTCGTCTGGGTGATGCTGCGCGTCTTGCCCATGCCCGCCACCACCTGATTGATCACCCGCAGCCACGCCCGCGCGCTGGCCTCCACCACATCGGTGGCCACGCCTGTGCCGTGCAGACTGGTTTCGCCGTAGCGCGCCCCTATGCTGACCTCGCCCAGCGCGTCCCCGCCGCCCGTGACCGCCTGAATGCGGTAGGTTTCCAGCTCCGGGGTAATTTGCGTGATGCGGTTGATGGCCTGAATCGCCGCCTCTACCGGGCCGTCGCCGTGGGCGGTGGCGTCCACCGGGCCGTCGGGGGTCTGCAGGCGCACAAAGGCCACAGGCGTCATGTTCATGCCGCTGGTGATCTGAAAACCTTCCAGGGTAAAGGTCTGCGGAATGTCGCTTCGGGCTTCCACCAAGGCGCGCAGGTCGTCGGCGTAGATCTGGCCCTTGCGGTCGGCCAGGTCCTTGAAGCGGGCAAACAGGTGCTGCACCTTGTCGTCGGGCAGGTCGGCGTACCCCAGGTCGGTCAGGGCCTTGCGGAAGGCGGCGCGGCCACTGTGCTTGCCCATCACCAGCACGGCGGCCTCGCGCCCCACCAGCTCGGCGTTCATGATCTCGTAGGTTTCGCGGGCCTTCAGCACCCCGTCCTGGTGAATGCCGCTTTCGTGGGCAAAGGCGTTGTCGCCCACCACAGCCTTGTTGGGCTGCACGGGCATCCCGCTTAAGCGGCTGACCAGCCGGCTGGCGCGGTACAGCTCGCGGGTGCGGATGCCAGTCTCCAGGCCGTAATGGTCCCTGCGGGTATGAAAGGCCATCACCAGTTCTTCCAGGCTGGCGTTGCCGGCGCGCTCGCCAATGCCGTTCACCGTGCATTCGATCTGGCGGGCGCCGCCTTCAGCCGCTGCAATGGAGTTCGCCACCGCCAGCCCCAGATCGTCGTGGCAGTGGGCGCTCAGGATGATGTGCCCAGGCAGCGCGGCGCGAATCCGGGCGAACAGCGTGCGAATCTCATCGGGGGTGGTGTAGCCCACGGTGTCGGGGATGTTGATGGTGGTGGCCCCGGCCTCCACCGCTGCCTGGAAAATGCGAATCAGAAACTCGGGGTCGCTGCGGGTGGCGTCTTCGGCGCTGAATTCCACATCGTCCACGAAGGTGCGGGCATATTGCACCGCCTGCACGGCGCGCTCCACCACGGCGTCTGGCTCCAGGTTCAGTTTCTTGGCCATGTGAATGGGGCTGGTGGCGATGAAGGTGTGAATACGGGCCTTTTCGGCGGCCTCCACCGCCTTGGCCGCCGCTTCAATGTCGGCGCGGTTCGCGCGGGCCAGGCCGGCAATCACTGGGCCCCGGACCTCGCGGGCAATGCGCGACACACCTTCCAGGTCACCGGGGCTGGCGATGGGAAACCCGGCCTCGATCACGTCCACGCCCATGCGGGCCAGCTGGTGGGCAATTTCCAGTTTCTGCGCGTGGTTCAGCGCCACGCCGGGCGACTGCTCGCCGTCGCGCAGGGTGGTGTCGAAAATACGGATGCGGGCGGGTTGGGGCTGGGTCATGGGCAGGGCTCCTGTGGGCAAAGTGGGCAAGCGAAAACCCCCGGAGGGGTGTCCTCCGGGGGCTGGCCGCATCTGTCTGGCCGTTCACTCCACCGGAGGAACGCCAAGAAGCAGGCCAAACGCGAACATAGGCCCAGCGTAAGGGGGCCCCGGCCAGCGCCGCGCAGGTTGTCTAATGCAAACGTGCGTTAGGGGGACCCGCCTAGAGCAGCCCCGCACGGGTCAGTTCCTCTTTCAGCGCGCGCAGGGTGGGGTATTCCTGCACGAACAGGCGGGCTGCCGAGCGCACTTCCTCGTGGCCCAGCAGCGGCGCGGCCGAGCGCAGGGCCCCGGCGGCGTCCGCATAGTGCTTGCGCCCCCGGCCCTGAATGTGGGCAGCGGCGGCCTGCAGCAGCAGCGGTTTGGCCTCGGCCGCCGGCAGCGCCAGGGCCAGGCGCGTGGCGAGATGGGGCCCCAGCACCCGCAGCGGATCGGCCTTGTGTCGCCTGAAGACAGGCAGGGCCCGCTCGCCCAGGCCTTCTTGCAGCAGAAACAGCACGAGGCACCCCAGGTTCAGACGCTGCTGGGCCCAGTGATCCATCAGCGTTTCGCGGTCGGCGGGCCAGTCGGGGCTGACCGCTTTCAGGGCCGCCAGCCAGTCCAGATCGCGCGGCAGAAAGGACGCGGTGAAATCGGGGTGGTCGCCGGTGCCGTGCAGCACAGCGTCCAGGGCCAGGGTATGGGCGTCGGCGTCGCGGCCGGTCTCGCGGAAGTGTCCGTAGAGCCACGCCCTAGCGCCGTACACCCGGAGGTTGGCGCGGGCGTGGGCTTCCAGCGCGTCCAGCAGGCCGAATTCACGGAACGGGGCTTCCACCTGCTGCGGCGGAACGGGGCGCGGCCCCTCGCCTAGCGCCGCCACCGCTTCCGGCACGCAGCCCTGGGCCAGCAACAGGCGCACCAGCCCTTCCAGGTCGCCAGCGGCGCGGGCCAGGGTCACCTCGGCTTCGGGGGTGACTTCGCCCGCGCCCAGCTGGCCCAGCACCCCCAGGGTCCGCGCCAGTTCCTGGCGGCGGTAGGCCCGGCCCTCGGCGTCCAGCAGGCCGTGCAGGAACCCCAGGCTCAGGGCGCGGTCCTCGGGGGGCAGCGCGGCGAACAGGTCCGCCTGCCCCTCCTGCGCAATCTCGGCAGCGCCCCAGCCGAATTCGGCGGCGGCCTCGTGCAGCGCGTCGTGGGCGGACGAGCGCACGTCCTCAGCCAGTTCACGGGCCAGCAGCCGCAGCAGGGCGCTGCGGGCCGGGGCGGCGAGGTCGTGCAGTTCCACGCCGTAGTCCTCGTCCTGCAACTCGGCGGCGCCGTCCAGCAGGGCCACCGCCGCGTTCAGCACGGCCTGGGGGTTGGCACCGGGGGTCTCGCCCAGGCGGCTCAACTCCTCGGCCAGCGGCCACACGTCGCTCAGGTCAGGGCCCTCGCCTTCCCAGTCCTCCTCGGGGTCATAGGCGATCTCGGCAAAGGCGGCCTGCAGTTGCCCGGCCAGTCCCGCGCCGGAGCCGCCCGCCACCACCAGCCGCGTCAGGTCCGGTTCGCGGCGCAGCAGCCGGCGGACCAGGGCGCGCAGGTCGTCGGCGCTCAGGGCGGCCAGCGTGGCGTCCAGATCCGGCCATGCCTCGAAGTCCTCTGGCGCCCCGGCGGCGCGGGCCAGCAGCGCGGCCACATGCTTGCAGCCGCCCCCCCCGCCCACCGGGCAGGAACAGTGGGCGGCCTCGACCGCTCCGGCGCGCACGGTGGCCTGCACGCGGTAGCGCTCCTGGCCCCGGGCAATCCCACTCAGGGTCACCGTGTCGCCGTCCGGCTGGGCGCTCAGGGCCGTCAAGCCCGCCACGTAGGGCTGCCCCTTGCGCCACTCGTGGGCCCCCACATGGGCCCGCGCCGCGTTCACCGAGAGTTCGACCATGTGGGCCCAGCATAAAGAATGCGGCCCCAGCCACAGCGGGCGGGGGCCGGCCAGGGCGGAGCGGCTTAAACTTCCAGCGCCTTTTTGCTGATAAAGGGCATCTTGTCGCGCAGGTCCTGGCCCACGACCTCCAGGGTGTGATCGCGCATCTTGCCGCGCTGCTCCTCCATGAAGGGAAAGCCCGCTTCGGCGTCGGCAATGAAGCGCTCAGCAAACTTGCCCTGCTGAATGTCGGCCAGCACGCGGCCCATTTCTGCCTTCGTCTCGGCGGTGATGATACGCGGACCGGTCACGTAGTCGCCAAACTCGGCGGTGTTGGAGATGGAGTGGCGCATGCCGCCAAAGCCCTTCTCGTAAATCAGGTCCACGATCAGCTTGACCTCGTGCAGCGTCTCGAAATACGCGATTTCGGGCTGGTAGCCGGCTTCCACCAGCGTCTCGAAGCCCGCCTGAATCAGGTGGGTGACGCCCCCGCACAGCACGCTCTGCTCCCCGAACAGGTCGGTTTCGGTTTCTTCCTTGAAGGTGGTTTCCAGCACGCCCGCGCGGGTGCAGCCAATGCCCCGGGCGTACGCCAGGGCGATCTCGCGCGCCTGCCCGGTGGCGTCCTGATGCACGGCGAAGATACCGGGCATGCCCGCACCGTCGGCGTAGACGCGGCGCAGCATGTGACCAGGGCCCTTGGGGGCCACCAGAAACACGTCCACCCCGGCGGACGGCGTGATCCGGCCAAAGTGAATGTTGAAGCCGTGCCCAAACGCCAGCGCCTTGCCGTCCGCGAGGTGGGGGGCGATGCTCTGCGCGTACACCTTGGGCTGCTGCTCGTCGGGGATCAAGAGCATGATCACGTCGGCTTCCCGGGTGGCATCTTCAATGCTCGCCACGCGCAGGCCCGCCTGCTCGGCCTTGGCGCGGCTGGCGCTGCCTTCGCGCAGGCCCACCACCACGTTTAACCCACTGTCGCGCAGGTTCTGGGCGTGCGCATGCGCCTGCGAGCCGTAGCCGATGATCGCAATCAGCTTGTCTTCGATGGGGGCGGTGGACACGTCGCGGTCGTAGTACATCTTCGCAGCCATTGGGGGATTCTCCTATAGAACGTGAGCTGGGTGGGATTGTGGGCTAGAGCAGGTTGACCGTTGATGGTTGAAGGTTGATGGTGACGGGCTTTTTCCATCACCTCTCGACCATCAACCATCCTCTAAAACAGATTTGGTACTTCGCGCGCCCGTTCCTCGCGGGGTTCGGCGGACAGGACAGGCTGGAGGGTCTGGGTTTCGCCGGGGTGGTAGACGTGGGCCGGAATATCGGCGTTGCTGCCGCGCGTCAGGGCAATGCGGCCGGTGCGCATGGTTTCCAGAATGCCGAACGGGCGCAGCTGCTCAATGAAGGCCGTGATCTTGCCCTCGTCGCCGGTCACCTCGAAGGTCAGGGCGTGGCGGCCCACGTCCACGATGCGGCTGCGGAAGTCCTCGGCGATCTGGCGCACCTCCACGCGCGTTTCGGGGTTGATCGCCACCTTGACGAGCACCAGTTCGCGGTCCACGTATTTTTCCAGGCTGTGGTCAATGATTTTTACGACGTCGTGCAGCTTTTCCAGCTGCCGCATGGCCTGTTCCACCACGCCCCGGTCCCCGCTGACCACAATGGTCATGCGCGAGACGCCAGGGTGCTCGGTGGTGCCCACCGACAGGCTCTTGATGTTGTAGCCCCGGCGGCCAAAGAGGGCCGTGATCCGGGTCAGGACGCGCGGTTCGTCGCGCACCAGGATGGACAGCAGGTGGTCGGGCGTGGGCTGCTCGGGGGTCATGCTTCGCTCGCCTCCGGGGTGGGGGCGCCGGGGCGTGCCGGCTCGGTTTCGATCATCTCGGACAGGGCGGCCCCCGCCGGGACCATGGGGAACACGCCGTGCTCGTGCGGCACCACGACTTCCAGCAGGGCGCTCCTGGGGTCGGCCAGCCACGCGTCTATGGCGCCGGGCAGTTCTTCGGCGGTGCTGGCGCGGTAGGCGGGTACGTCGTAGGCGTCGGCCAGTTTCACGAAATCGGGGTTGGAGTCGCCCAGCCACACTTCGGAATAGCGCTTTTCGTGGAACAGTTCCTGCCACTGGCGCACCATGCCCAGGTAGGAGTTGTTGATGATGCAGATTTTCACGTTGCGGATGTCGTACATCTTCAGCGTGGCGAGTTCCTGGGCCGTCATCTGAAAGCCGCCGTCCCCGGCAATGACCACCGAGCGCACCCCGGGCTCGGCCATCCCGGCGCCAATGGCCGCGGGCAGGCCAAAGCCCATGGTGCCCAGCCCGCCCGAGTTGATCCAGCGGCGGGGCTTTTCAAAGCGGGCCAGCTGCGCGGCGAGCATCTGGTGCTGGCCCACATCGCTTGAGAGCAGGTCATCGGGGCGCAGGCGGTCCACCACGGCCTTGACGGCGGAGCCCGCGCCCCAGTGGCTGGGGGTCTCGGTGCGGGCCTTCCAGGCGTCCAGTTGCGCGCGCCACTCAGCACGGGCCGGCGGCTGGGCGCCCTCGGCCAGCAGGCGGGCGGCCTGGGCGGCGTCGCCGCGCACCGGCACATGGGTGCGCACGATCTTGCCAATCTCGGCAGCGTCCAGGTCCACATGGATGATGGCGGCGTGGGGCGCAAAGCCACTCACGCGGCCCGTCACCCGGTCATCGAAACGCAGCCCCAGGCCCAGCAGCACATCCGCCTCGCTGATCGCGCGGTTGGCCGCCACCGAGCCGTGCATGCCGGGCATCCCCAGCCACAGCGGATCGCTGGCGGGAAAGGTGCCCAGGCCCATCAGGGTGGTGATCACCGGGATGTCCCAGGCGCGGGCCAGGGCGGTGATCTCGGCGGCGGCGTCCAGGCTGCCGCCCCCCACCATCATCACTGGCTTTTTGGCGCCGCGCAGCAACTCGCAGGCGCGCTCAATGGACTCTGGGCTGGGCGCGGGAATCTCCGGGCGGGCGTGGGGCGCCGGAATGTCGCCGTGGTAGGGGGCCAGCTGAATATCTTTGGGAATGTCCACCAGCACCGGCCCCGGGCGCCCGGAGCGGGCAATGCGAATCGCCTCGGCCACAATGCGCGGCAGTTCCGCCACATCCCGCACGACGTAATTGTGCTTGGTGATGGGCAGGGTGATTCCGGTGATGTCCGCTTCCTGAAAGGCGTCGGTGCCCATCAGGTGGCTGGCCACGTTGCCGGTGATTGCCAGCAGCGGCACACTGTCCAGCATGGCGTCGGCCAGCCCGGTCACGAGGTTGGTAGCGCCGGGGCCGCTGGTCGCCATGCACACGCCCAGTTCGCCTGTGGCCTTGGCCCAGCCCTCGGCGGCGTGGGCCGCGCCCTGCTCGTGGCGGGTCAGGACATGGCGCACCTCGGGGTAGAAGGTCAGGGCGTCGTAGACCGGCATGATCGCCCCGCCGGGATAGCCGAACACCGTGGAAATACCGTGGTTGGCCAGGGTGGCCCACAGGGCCTTGGCTCCGTTCATCTGGCCCCGCTCTGGTGCAGAAAGGTGCGGTGCGTGCTGCGCTGGCGCGTGCTCTGAACCCATGCCTGATCCTCCTGAAAAAAAGCGCCCCCGCCCTGATCTGGGGCGGGGGTGGGCGAAGCGGTGACGCAACCTAGCCTCGGGTGCCCCCGGTGCTAAGAATTACGATCACGATCTTCGCGCTCATGGCTCCACCATAGGGGGCGCATTGATGGGCCTGCAAGGTGCGTCTAGACGCCTGGGCGTTCCAGCGTGGGGAACAAACGGGCGTTCGTGAGGCGGCAGGGGGTGGGGTGAAGGGTCGAGGAGTCTAAAGGTCGAGGAGTCGAGAGGTGGGGATGGGCAGCGGGGCCGCCGGTTCTAAAGTCTCTCGATAGGTCGAGGGGGCCAGAAGTCGAGGGGTCGAGCAGCGCCAGCTGGCCTTTCTCGACCCTCTCGACGGCTCGACCCCTCGACCCAAAAAAAGAGGAGCGCGCCACCCGGCCCGCTCCTCTCCTCCACCGCCTTAGCCACGCGGGCCGGTTTCGTACACCGCGCGCCAGGGCTTGTAGACCGTCTTGACCTGGTCCTGGCGCACGCCGCTGGCGTCCTTGATGGTGCGGGTGATGTAGAGGCTGTAACCGTCGGCGGCCCAGTCCACCTGCCGCGTGGTGCCGGGGCGCAGGGCGGGGTTAACCACGTACTGCGGCGCCGGGTGCGGAATGCGCGCGGTGATCACGGCCGGGCTGACCGTCACGGTGCGCGCGGGCTTGATGCCCCACACCTGCACTTCCAGGGTGCTGGTCGCGTTGTTGTTCACCGTCTTGATCAGGATGGGGCCGCTGGTGTCGTTTTTCAGCTTCAGGTCCAGGCCCGGGTCGTACACGGCGGCCTCAAAGCCCACCTGGGGCTCGTAATAGCCCACGCGGTACGAGTGCTGGTTGCGCTCCACCACTGGCAGCCCGGCGCTGTACAGCGCGCGGAAGACCGTGGTGCTCACCTGACAGACCCCGCCCCCCAGGCCGTCCACCGTGCGCCCACCGCTGATGATCAGCCCACCCACGAACCCATTTTGCGGCGTGATGCCCCCCAGCGCGCTCAGGAAACTGAAGTCCTCGCCGGCCGGCACCACGGTGCCGTTGATCTTGGCGGCGGCGTTGGCCACGTTGGTGCGCCGCGCGGGGCTGCTGCCGTAGTACGTGCTCTTGCCCACGGCGATCAGCTGCAGCTTGTCGGCGGCGGGCAACTTGTCGATGGTTAAGGTGGGCTGCTGCACCTTGCTGGGGAACACCAGGGTTTTCTGCGTGGGGTCCAGCACCGCCTTGCGGAACAGGGCGTAGGCGGCGGCGCGGTCGGTGACGCGCCCGGCACGCTCCTTGGCCTTCACCAGCGTGCCGCCCTGCATCACATAACGGGCGTTCTGGGCGGGGCGGTCCACCGTCTCTGTCAGCAGGCCGAACGCGGCTTTGAGGGTCTGCTCGTCCGGCACCACCCCCTGTTCACGCACCCAGTAGAGATTGGCCACCTGCAGGGCGCTGAGCACCCCAGTGCGGTCGGTGCCGTCCAGGGACACGGTGAACGCGCGGTTCAGGGCGTTGCCCCGGTCCACATGCGCCTGCAGCGCGGCGGCCGTGTACTTGGCCGCCCACTGCTTGACCGGCACGGTGAGGGCCGTCTGGGCCGGGTTGGCGGCGTAGCTGTTCACGGCCGCCGTCACGTCGGCCTGGCGGCCAGGGTTGCCCGGCTTGACCGCGTATTTTTTCGTGGCCTTGTCGAAGAAGATGGCCGCGTTCTTGGGCTGGGTGTTCAGGGCGGCGGTCAGGCCGCTCAGGGTGGCGCGGGCCTGGGCGGTGTCCACCGTCACGCTCAGGGGCAGGTCCTGCACGGGCGCCTGCCCAATCAGGCCCTGCACCTTTTGCAGCAGGTTGCGGCTGGCTGTGGCTTCAAACGCCGCGTCCAGGCTGCGCGCGGTGTCGGCCTGCCAGCCCAGTTGCGCGGCGCCCACGGTCCAGCGCGCCGTGCCCGCCCGAACCGTCACCTGGGGCGGGGCGGCCACCTGCCCGGCCAGCGCGGCCTGGGCCTGTTCCCGGGTCAGGCCGCCGACCTCCACCCCGGCAATGCGCAGGCCCGGGGCCAGCGTCCCCCCCGGCTGCGTCGCCACACCCACCGCGAGCGCTCCACCCACCAGCGTCGCTCCCATTAATCCCCCAGCCCAGCGCTTCATCAGGCCACAGTGTAAGGAAGTTCACGGGCGCGCGATTGCAGAAACCGCACGTTCCCCTCATGGTCAGGGGTTCATGAAGGCCGCTGGGAACGGAGGTTCGGCCGGGCTGGACAGGGGGCGGCTGGAGAAGGGGCATGGGCAGGGGCTGAAGCAGCCTTTCGCCCTGCCCCTATCATCCGTCCTGGGACCCCCTCCACAACGACCATTCCATGCACAACCAGCTAGAGCAGTTGCTATCAAGATGCTGTAGGGTCTTGACCCTCGCCCCTCGTGGGACTCGAAGAGCGGCGCCGCAGCGAGGGGTGAGGGCGTTCGTTGGTCAACCGCTCTAAACGCCTGACCCGATCTTGCCCCTCCCAATGAGCTGGAGACGCCTCCCCTCTCCTTCCCCAACACCAAACCAACCTGGGGCGACCCTACGGCCGCCCCAGGTTGAGTATTTCTTCTTTACTCGCTCTGCTTCTCTTCGGCGCCCTGGGCCAGTTCGGCGCGGCGTTCAGCGCGGGGGTCCACGTTCTGCAGCACGCGCTCAAAGGCGGCGATCACGGTGTCAATCTGCTCCTTGCTGATGGTCACCGGCGGCAGGAAGCGCACCACCAGGGGCGTGGCCTGCAGGGTCAGCACGCCTTCATCGTGTTCCAGCGCGTGGATGTAGGGCGCACTCTTTTCTTTCAGCTCCACCCCGATCATCAGGCCCAGGCCGCGCACCTCGCGGATCTTGGGGCTCTGGATGGCGCGCAGCTTTTCCATGAAGTACGCGCCCTTCTCGCGAGCCTGCTCGGCCATGCCTTCGCGCTTCATGGCGCGCAGGGCCGCCACACCAGCGGCCATGCTCAGGGGATTGCCGCCGAAGGTGGTGCCGTGGCCGCCAGCGGGCATGCGGTCCGCCACCTCGGCGGTCATCGCCAGCGCGCCGATGGGCAGGCCGCCCGCCATCGCCTTGGCCAGCGTCATGGCGTCGGGGGTGACGCCGTAGTGCTCGGTGGCGAACATCTTGCCAGTGCGGCAGAAGCCAGTCTGAATTTCATCCAGAATCAGCAGGGCGCCCTTCTCTTTGGTCAGGCGGCGGGCCTCCTGAATGAATTCGGCGCTGGCGGGGCGCACGCCGCCCTCACCCTGCACCGGCTCCATGATCACGGCGGCCGTCTGGTCCGTGATGGCCGCGCGCAGTTCTTCGAGGTTGCCGTAGCTCACGAAGTCCACGTTCTTGTTGTCCACGGCGTCGCCAAACGGCTCGCGGTACTTGGGTTCCCAGGTGAAAGCCAGTGCGCCCAGGCTGCGGCCCGAAAAGCCGCGCTTCATGCTCACAAAGCGCTGGCGGCCGGTGGCGGTGATCGCAAACTTCTTGGCCGCTTCCATCGCCTCGGTGCCGGAGTTGCACAGGAACACGCGCTCCAGGCCCTGGGGCAGCATGCCCACGAGTTCCTGCAGGAATTCGGCGCGCTTGTCGTTGGGGAGCGTCTGGGGCATCACGATCAGGCGGTCCACCTGCTCCTTGACCGCCCGCACCACATCCGGGTGGCTGTGGCCAATGTTCGCCACGCCGTAGCCCGCCACGCAGTCAATGTACGAGCGCCCGGATTCATCCCAGACGGTGGCGCCCAGGCCCCTGGTCATCACGACGTGGTGCTTGTTGTACACGCCGCTGTCGTACTTCAGTTCAGCGTCCAGCCACTTGCTCTGTGTTGCCGTCATCTGTGGTCCTCCTGTGCTGTCGCGGCCAGCAGCGGCCGGCAGGTGATGGGCGGCCCTGGCCCCTGGATGCCACGGAACCGCCGACTTCCTGTTCAGTGTAGGGGCTGGGGGCCCGGAAGCGCGCCCCGGGTGTCCAGGCTAAGTCACTCGCTGTTGATCTTTAGATCAACCGAGCGGAGCGAGAGGCGAAAAAAGTACCTCGCACCGAGAATGGAAACGTTTCGGCGCTCTTCTGAAACGTTGAAATGGGAGGGGCGAGGTGCT
>NZ_JAIQXV010000036.1 GCF_020166415.1 Deinococcus multiflagellatus | reverse complement strand
TTGTTGTTCCTTGCCCTTTCGTTTTCGTCCACCCCTCTCAACTGATCTGGATACTCTTGGGGTCAAAGTTCAGGGCTGGAAATGTTGGCTTCATCGCCTGCAAGGTGGCCAGAACCACGTGGCTGATCAGCAGATTGCGAAACCACTTGCGGTCTGCCGGAATGACGTACCACGGCGCCGCCTCTGTGCTGGTCGTCAGGATGGTTTCGTAGGCGCGGGTGTAGTCGTCCCACTGCGTCCGGGCTTCCAGATCACTGGGGTTGAACTTCCAGTGCTTGTTGGGATCATCCAGCCGCTCTTGCAGGCGTAAACGCTGCTCCTCGGGACTGATGTGCAGGTAGAACTTCAGGATGCGCGTGCCGTGGTCGGCCAGCAGGGCTTCAAAAGCCCGGATGTGTTCCAGACGGCGCTGAATAGCTTTCTCGTCCAGGTGGCCCTGCACAGCCGGCACCAGCACATCCTCGTAGTGGCTGCGGTTGAAAATACCCACCATGCCATGACGCGGCACCTGGGCATGCACGCGCCACAGGAAGTCGTGGGCCTGCTCTTCTGGGGTGGGCACCTTGAAATTGCTCACGCGCACACCGTTGGGGTTCAGGGCGCCGAATACATGTTTGACTGTGCCGTCCTTGCCGCCCGCGTCGCGCGCCTGCAGCACGATCAGCAGCGCCTGCTTGTTCTCGGCGTAGAGGCGTTCCTGTAAGTCGGCGAGCTGGGGGAGAAGCGCAGCCGTCTGAGCCTGTCCCTCATCTTTTTTCAGACCCCCGGCGTCGTCGGTGGCCCAGTCGGCCAGACGGGGCGCCGTGCCCGGGGCCACGCGGTAAGGCTGGAGTTTCATGGCCGGGAGCGTACCACTGGACAGAGGAAGGGGACAGCCAGGGCTTCTGTGTTTGCTGCCCAGTCCTGAGAATGCCAGGGAGAATCCTCGTACTCGCGGCGACACTCCCCGAAAGAGTGCAGGCCCATTCGCTGGGGGCAGTGGGGTGAGAGCGGGTGGAAAACGCTGTCATATGAAACTGAGCGTGGCAGGCTCTCCGCCGTTTGGCTCTCGACGGTCCAGTCTCCCTGTGTCCTGGCCCTATTGCGCCACCAGCGCCGTGGCCCTCTGAGCCACCTCTTCCCATTCCACCGCCGTCTGCCGGCCCGCATCGAACTCGGCGTTCAACTCAGCGTGGAGGGCCTGCAGGCCTGGGTGGCTTTTGGCAAGTTCCACGCCTGTATGCGACTTGATCAGAAAGATCAGGCCGGCCAGCCCGCTGTCCTTGGTCAGGCTGAGTTCCAGGGGGCGGCCGAGCAGGGCGGGCACATTGAAAGGGGCGTACATGGGCCAGAACTTGTTCAGGCCGTCGGCGTGGATGCCGGCGCGGGTGCGGTGGGCGTCGCGGCCAAACAGGGGGTACTTGGCGGGCACGCCCTGGCCCAGTCCTTCGTACAGGTCGGCCAGTTCGCCCAGCACCGTAAAGTCTGCCGGTCCGGTGAGGCCCAGCCCGATCAGGTGTAGCACCACCCCTTCCAGTGGAGCGTTGCCGGTGCGCTCGCCCTTGCCCAGCAAGGTGCCGTTGACCGCTGCGCAGCCCGCCAGTACGGCGGCCAGGCTGTTGGCGACCACCAGATGCGTGTCGTTGTGGGGATGGAACTCCAGCTGCTCGCCGGGGACCCCCAGCGCGATCAACTCGCGGATCAGGCGCGGCACACTGCGGGGCCACGCCGCGCCTTCCAGGGGCAGGCCCACGCCCATCGTGTCGCACACCCGGATGCGGGGCGCCTGTGCCGCCGGGTAGGGCGCGGCCAGGGCCTGCACCGCCTCCACCAGCGGCAGCACGAACTCGCGTGGGGCGCGGGTGGCGTCTTCCAGGTGCAGGCGGGGCCGCAGCCCAGCGTCCAGCACGGCCGCCACCGCGTCCAGATAGGTGCGGGCGGCCTGGGCCCGGCCCCCGGGTCTGAACTTGTAGAAGGTGTGGTAATCGCTGGCGCTGGCCAGCATGCCCGTTTCCCGCACGCCCAGCCCGGCCACCAGCGCCGCGTCCTGGCGGGTGGCCCGAATCCAGGTGGTGGGCTCTACCGGGTGGCCGCCCCGCCAGCGGTCCAGGGCCCCTTCCAGCATGGCGCGGTCGGCGGGGCGGTACACGAAGAACTCCGCCTGTCGCAGCGCGCCGCTGGTGGCGGTAAAGCGGCCCATCAGGTCATAGATCGCCAGCCCGGTTTCGGGGGTGAGCGGCAGGCCGCCCTGCTGGCCGTCGCGGTGGGTGGTTTCGGTCACCCAGGCCTGGGCCGGCAGGGTGGCCGGGGGCGCGCCTTCCCACAGCAGCCGGGGAAAGGTGTGGTCCGGAAAAGCGGCCGGAAAGAGGTCGGGGGCCGGGACATCCTGAACAGGGCCTGGGGTCATGTCCGCACGGTAGACCTGCATATCAATGTCGTCAATCTTGATTCTGGAATCAATGTTAGGCTGAACCTGTGGCTCCTCCTGCCTCTCTGTCCACAGCCCAGGCCTGCGCGGCGCTGGGGGTCAAGCCGGCCACCCTGTACGCCTATGTGTCGCGCGGCCTGATCCGCAGCGAGCCGGGCCCGGCGGGCACCCGGGCGCGCCGTTACCACGCGGGCGATGTGGCGGCATTGGTCGAGCGGCAGGCCGGACGCCGCGATCCACAGGCGGCGGTGCAGGGCGCGGTGCAGGCCAGCCTGAACTGGGGCCAGCCAGTGCTGGACAGCGTGTTGACCACGGTTCAGGGGGGCACCCTGATCTACCGGGGCCACGCCGCCCTGCAACTGGCCGAGGCCGCCACAGTGGAAGAGGTGGCCGCCCTGCTGTGGACGGGTGACCTGGGCGGGCATCCGGCCCTGCCGCTGCGCGCGCGGCTGAATCTGGGGGGGCAGCCCCGCGCGGCCCGGCCCCTGGAGGCCCTGGGCTACGCCCTGACCCATGCAGGTGCCCACGACCCGGCGGCCCACGACACCCGCCCCGGGGCGCGGCTGCGGCAGGCGGCGCGCACCCTGAACCTGCTGTACGCCACGCTGGAACGCCATGTCTGTCTGCCCCCGGCGCCAGACCTGCCGCTGCACCTGCGCCTGGCGCGCGCCTGGGGCCGCCCAGACAGCGCCGACGTGCTGCGCCGCGCCCTGGTGCTGCTGGCCGACCACGAGCTGAATGTGAGCGCTTTTGCCGCGCGGGTCACCGCCAGCAGCGGCGCGGGGCTGCCCCACAGCGTGCTGGCGGCCCTGTGTGCGCTGCAGGGGCCCCGGCATGGTCTGGCCGCGCTGAACGCCCACGCCCTGCTGCTGGGTGCCCTGCGCGGCACCCCCCGCGCGGCGCTGCACGAGGCCGCGCGGCAACTGGGGCAGGTGCCCGGCTTTGGGCACGCCCTGTACCCGGCCGGCGACCCCCGGGGCACGGCGCTGCTGGCGGCCCTGGCACAGACGTGGCCCGGGGCCCCCGGCGTGCAGGCTGCGCTGGCCCTGGGCGCGGCGGCCCAGGAAGAGACAGGCGAGCACCCCAACGTGGATCTGGCGCTGGCCGCCCTGATTCATGTGCTGGGCCGCGACCCGGAAGACACCGCCACGCTGTTTGCCCTGGGGCGCGCGGTGGGCTGGCTGGCCCACGCACTGGAAGCCGGGCAGGGCGGGTTGCTGCGGCCCCGGGCCCGGTATGTGGGGCCGCCCCTGGCCGGGTCTATTTAGGCGTCGGCGGGTGTGGGGGCCGCTTGGCCCCGGATCAGCGCAAAGGCCCGCCCACCCAGCAGCGCCACCAGCGCCGCCGCGCCCAGCGCCAGCCCCAGGGCCGCCGCCAGCCCCACATGCTGGGCAATAAACCCAATGGCGGGGGGCCCCAGCAGGAACCCGCCGTACCCGATGGTCGCCACCTGGGCAATGCCGCGCCCAGCCAGGGCGTGCCCGGCCGCGCCGTACATCACCGGCACCACGTTGCTGAGGCCCAGGCCCGACAGGGCAAAGCCAGCGGCGGCCAGCAGCGGATCGCGCGCCAGCAGCGCCAGCCCCAGGCCCAACGCGGTCAGGGCGGCGCCGCCGCGCACCGTGGAGGGGTCGCCCAGCTGCGCGCGGGCGCGGTCCCCGAACCAGCGCCCCAGCGTCATGGCGCCCACAAACGCCACGTAGCCCAGCCCCGAGGCCCCGCCCGTCACCCCCAGCACGTCTCGGAAATAAAGGGCCGCCCAGTCGTAATTGGCGCCCTCGGCCAGCATGCCCAGAAAGCACAGCGCGCCCAGCAGCGCCGCCGCCGCGCTGAGGGGCGAGCGGCGCGGCGGCTGTTCATTGGCGGCCAGTTGTGTGGGCGCGGGCGCCGCGTCGGGCCACAGGAACCGGCCCGAGAGCAGCGCCGCTGTGGCCGTGACCGCCACCACCAGCAGCGCGTGGGCGGCCAGGGGCACGCGCCCCACCAGCAGGCTCCCCAGCCCCGCGCCCAGCAGTCCCCCCAGGCTGAAGTAGGCGTGCAGGCGGCTCATGATGGGCCGGCCCAGGGCCTTTTCCACCGTGACGCCCTGGGCATTCATGGCCACGTCCATGCAGCCGTTCAGGGCGCCCAGCACCGCCAGGGCCGCCACCAGCGCCGCAAAGTTGGGCGCGATAAAGGGCAGCAGCAGGCTTAGCATGCAGGCCACCGACACCGCCCAGGTGACGCGGTGGCTGCCGTAGCGCGCGGTCCAACCCCCGGTGAGCGGCATGGTGCACAGGCTGCCCAGCCCCACGGCCAGGAGGGCCGCGCCAATCTGGGCTTCGCTGAGGTTCAGGCTGTCGCGCACGCCGGGGATATTCACGCCCCAGGTGGCGAACAGCACGCCATTGATTAGGAACATGACGCTGACGGCGCGCCGGGCAGGCAGGGGAGCTGGGGGGTGGGACATGGCAACCTCGACACGGAAGCTGAAACGTTTCAGAGACCTGGGGGATACGCTAGCATCTGCCCATGCCTTCTGCCAGTGCCGAGCCGCCGCCGGGGCCCCGGGTGACCCTGCGGGATGTGGCGCGGGCCCTGGGGGTCAGCGTGGCCACCGTGAGCAACGCCTACAACCGCCCCGACCAGCTGAGCGCCGAGTTACGGGAGCGCATTCTGCAGCAGGCGCAGGCCCTGGGCTACCACGGCCCCGACCCTCTGGCGCGCAGCCTGCGCCGGGGCCGCACCGGGGTGCTGGGCGTGGTGTACGACGCCCCGCTGGACTACGCCTTTGCTGACCCGGCCGCCGCACTGTTCCTGGGCAGTGTGGCCCGCGCGGTCCAGGGCGAGGGTCTGAGTGCCCTGCTGCTCGCCAGCCCGCATGGCCCAGATGCCGACGTCACCCTGCCGGTGCGCAGCGCCAGCGTGGACGGCTTCATCGTGTACTGCGCCGCCGGGGGCAGTGCGCTGCTGCGCGCGGTGCTGGACCGCCGCCTGCCCACGGTGCTGGTGGACCAGGACCCGCAGCCCGGCGTGGTGGGCGTGGGCATTGACGATCTGGGGGGCGCCCAGGCCGCCGCCGCCCACCTGCTGGCCCTGGGGCACCGCCAGCTGGGCGCCGTGTGCCTGCCGCTCACACCGGGCGGCCTACTGGATTCGGGGGGTGGCCCCCTGGCCCCGGACTTCGTTCCGCCGACTGGCTACCGGCCCTCAGTGCAGCGGCTGGCGGGCTACCGCGCGGCACTCTCGGGGGTGCCGGGGGCCGCCCTGCACCTCACCGAAACGGTGCAGAACACCCCCGAGGAGGGCGAGGCCCGCGCCCTGGCGCTGCTGCAGGCCCAGCCCGGCCTGAGCGCCCTGCTGTGCATGAGTGACGTGCTGGCCCAGGGGGCTCTGCGCGCCGCCGCCGCCCTGGGCCGACAGGTGCCCGGGGACCTGAGCGTGATCGGCTACGACGACCTGCCCAGCAGCGCGGCGCTGAACCTGACCACCGTGTGGCAACCCACCGCCGAGAAGGGCCGGGCCGTGGGCGAGGCCATGCGCGCGCTGCTGCGTGGCGAGGCCGCCCATGAACTCTGCCTTCCCACCCGCCTCACCCTGCGCGGCACTGCAGCTCCCCCACCTGCACTACCCTGACGACCATGAAATTGATGGTGGTGGGGGGAGCGGGCTACATTGGGTCTCATACCGTGCGGCAGTTACGCCGCGCAGGCCATGATGTGACGGTATTCGACAACCTGAGCAGCGGGCAAGCGGCGGCCCTGCCGGACGACGTGGTGCTGGTGCAGGGCGATCTACTGTACCCGGAGGCTGTAAAGGCCGCCCTGGTGGCCCACCAGCCCGACGCCGTGATTCACTTTGCCGCGCTGATCGAGGTGGGCGAGAGCATGCGCGCCCCGGGCCGCTACTACCGCAACAACGTGGTGGGCAGCCTGAACCTGCTGCAGGCCATTGCTGAAACCCGCAAGATTCCGCTGGTGTTTTCCTCCACGGCCGCCGTGTACGGCACCACCGACGCCGTGCCCATTCCCGAAGACGCCCCCCTGCACCCCGAAAGCGTGTACGGCGAAACCAAGCTGATGACCGAGCGCATGATCCACGCCTTTCATACGGCGCACGGGTTGCCTTACATCATCCTGCGGTACTTCAACGTGTGCGGCGCGGCCCCCGAAGGCGACATTGGCGAGGCGCACCAGAGCAAATCCCACCTGATCGAGCTGGCCGCCCTGACCGCCCTGGGCCAGCGCGAGAAGATGCTGATTTTCGGGGACGACTACCCCACCCCCGACGGCACCTGTATCCGCGACTACGTGCATGTGCAGGACCTCGCCGACGCCCATGTGCTGGCGGTGGAGGCCCTGGCGCGCGGCGAACGCACGGCCGGCACCTACAACGTGGGCCTGGGCCACGGCTTCAGCGTCAAAGAGGTGCTGGACGCCTTTGACGCGGTGGCCGGCACGCCCCTGCCGCGCGAACTGGCCCCCCGCCGCGCAGGTGATCCGCCCCGGCTGGTGGCCGACGCTGGGCGCATTCGCCAGGACCTGGGCTTTACGCCGCACTTTACCGACCTGCACGAGATCGTGCGCACCGCCTGGAACTGGCACCGCACGCACCCACACGACTTTTCCCGCTGAGCGCAACGGTAAGGATTGGCCCAGGCCCGCTCTTAGGCGAGCAACATCTGCCCGGCGCGGGCGCGGGCCTACAGTAGCGCTATGGCCACCGTGTCCGCGCTGCTGTTCGATGCCGACGGCCAGGACCGCCCCGTCCAGCTGGGCCGGGAGGCGCTGACCCTTCAGCCCCATCAACTGCTGTGGGTGGACGTGCAGGCCGGTGAAGGCGAGCCGCTGGCCGCCGCCTGCGGCTCCCTGCCCGCCGACGACCTGACCCGCGACTGGCTGTGCCGTGAGGGCCAGGAGCCGGCCCTGCACCGGCTGGCCCAGGCCGTTCACCTGCGGGTGCTCTCGCCCCGCCCGGAAAAGGCGCGCGGTCTGGGGCCCCCGGTGCCGGTGAACATGGCCGCGCAGGAAAACGTGGTGTACACCGTGCACGCCGGGCCAGCCGGGTTTCTGGACGCCTTCCGCGCGCAGCTGGAGGCCGACACCCATCTGGGCGCGCTGGACGCCGCCGCCTTTCTGGCCGTGGTGCTGGGCCACCATGTGGAAGCCCACCGCCGGGCCCTGGAGCCAGTGGAAGCGCACATTGACCATCTGGACGAGCGCATTCTGGCCCAGCCTGCCGAGGGCCGCGCGCACCTGGCTCGCCTGATCGCCGTGCGGCGGGAGGTCAGCGCCCTGCGGCGGGTGTTCAGTGCCCACCGCCCGGTGTACGTGGCGCTGGCCAGCCCCGAGTTCACCGTGTTTCAGCACGACCAGCCTGAAGAGCGCCTCAGCCGCTTGCTGCACAACTTCGAGCACACCCAGGACGCGATTGCCCAGGCGCGCGAGGCGGTGCTGGGCACCTTCGACCTCTTGATGAGTTCCACGGGCCAGCGCACCAACGAGGTGATGCGGGTGCTGACCGTGGTGACGGTGACGCTGGGGATCATTGCGGCGGTGGCTGGGCTGATGGGCATGAACTTTCAGGCGGATGTCTTCAAGGCCGGCAACACCGGGTTCCGCGATGTGCTGCTGTTCAGCCTGGGGCTGATTGTGGTGGTGGTGGGCCTGGGCCGCTGGCGCGGCTGGTTGTAGGGCAAGGCAAGGGGGCGGGCCGCTGGGCCCACCCCACGCCTCAAGCGGCGCTGTTCTGATCGCAGATGCCCGTTCAGGCCGCCGGCGCCGCTGTCTTCCGTCAACACGCGGCTCGTTTTGCCCCAAAGCCGCCGGGAGTCCCCCCCAGGCGGCTCTGGGCCTCGTGATAGAGCGGTTGACCAAAGAACTCCCTCACCCCCCTCTGCGGCGCCGCTCTTCGGGTCCCACAAGGGGAAAGGGTCAAGGCCAGAATAGGCAAGGGTGCGGCTTCCCCCTTTCCCTCTCCCACGCGGGGAGCGGGTCAAGACCCAACAGCATCTTCATGGCAACCGCTCTAGTACGTCACGGCCTCCAGTTTGCCCAGGCTCACGCCGGCCGAATTGGCGGTCAGGGTCAGGGTCTTCGGGCCAGCGCCCACGCCGGCAAAGTCCACCGGGATGGTCTGCCCCGCGCCAATCGAGAGGGGTACGCTGCGGCCGTTGAAGCTCAGGGTAAAGGCGCTGCTGGCGGCGCTGCTGGCGTTGGTGACCAGAAAGCGCAGGTTGCTGGCGCTGTTCACCTGTAGGTCGTAGGCCCGGCTGGCGCCATTGGCAATCGCGCCCACGCTGGGGGTGATCACGCCGGGCACAGTGACCGCGCTGGTGGCCGTGGTGACGTTCAGGTCCCCCGTGAAGGCCGAGGCGTTGTTCCGGGCGTCCAGGGCCCGCACCTTGAAGGCGTACACGGTGCCCGCGCTCAGGCCGGTCACGGTGGCCCCGGTGCCGGTCACGCTGCCGCTCAGGGCGCCGTTGGTGTAGATCTCGTACTTGCTGACCCCGCAGTTGTCGGTGCTGGCGGTCCAGCTCAGGGTGACGCTGCTGCCGGTCTTGCCCGGCGAGGTGAGGCCGGCAGGCACGCTGGGGGCCACGCTATCGGTGGCGCAGGGGTCGGTGGTCCCGCCGCCGCTGAGGTTCGCGCCGCTGACCGTGCCGATGGTCACGCCGTCGCTCTTGGCGGTGATCGTGATGGTCCCCGCGCCGGTCCCCACGTTCGGGAAATCGGCAATCACGGTCTGGCCGGCGTCCACGGCGAGGTCGTAGTTGGTGCCATTAAAGGCCACGTTGATCAGGCGGCTGTTCAGGCCAGAGGTGCTCTGAACCGACAGGCGGTAGGTCCCCGCCGAGGTCACGTTCACGGGGAAGCTCCGGCTCTGACCGTTGGCGATGGCGCCGCCCGTCGTGGTCACGGTGCCGGGCAGGTTGGCGGTGGTGCTGCCCGAGGAGGTTCGCACCGTGACTTCCGGGGTAAAGGCCCCCATGTTGCCCGCACCGTCGCGGGCGCGCACCTTCACCAGATAGGCGGTGTTGGCACCCAGGCCGCCGACCGTGGCGCTGGTGCCGGTGACGGTGGTGTTCAGGGCGCCGTTCACGTAGACCTCGTAGCCGCTGACCGCGCAGTTGTCGCTGGCCGCGCCCCAGCTCAGGCTGATGGACGACGCGGTCTGGCCCGGCGAGGTCACGCCGCCCGGGGTACCGGGGGCCACCGTATCGGTGCCGCAGGGGTTCGTGACCCCACCGCGCGAGGACACCACCTTCCGGGCCGGCACGCTGAGGGTCGCGCCGTCCGAGAAATTCACGGTGATCGCGGTGTTACTGGGGTTGTAGGCCGCGTAGGTGCGGGTGTTGCCCTTCTTGAACACCGCGTAGTGGGGCGTGTTGGCCGTCACGCCCGTGTCCACCTGCCCCATGGCGTTCAGGCTGTGAATGAACTGGTAGGTGTGGGCCTTGGTTTCGCCCTCTTCGGGGGTATAGGCGCCGCTGCCAAACTTGCTGACGGCCCCGGCGGCGTCGTACAGGCTGTACACCTGCCAGAAGATGTCGCGCCACATGGTCGGCTCGCGCCCCAGGAAGTCGTAGTTGGTTTTCAGGTAGCTGGGATTGCGCCCCAGGTACAGGCTGCCCGCCGTGATCGGCAGAAAGTTGATGCCCTGAATGGCCTCGCGCTCGGCGCTGAACCAGGTGGAATAGGCGCCGCCGTCGCCCCAGACCATGCCCACGGCGGGTTTGTTAAAGCCAGCCGGAAACACGCCGCCGCCCTGGTTAAACCAGTACTGCTCGATGGCGGCCGTCTCGGTGGTGTACAGGTAGATGCCCAGGTCGCGGATGGCCGCGTTGCCCGTCACCGCTCCCCAGTTCACCAGCGCCGTGGAGAAGTTCATGTCCTCGCTGGAGGATTCCTGGTTGTTCCCGGCCGCAAAGCCCGAGTGCCCGGCCGCCCACGAGTGCCCGGCGTAGGGGTCAAAGTTGCGCAGGCGGGGAAACTGGCCTGTGTTGCCCGTCCAGTTGGCCGCGTCCATGATCAGGTCGTTGATGCTGGCGCCCCAGGTGCGGCCCTGTGGGGTGGTGCCCGCTGGCCAGTTCGGGCGGTACTGCGTGAGCAGCGCGGCGGCCTTGATGAAATACCCCCAGTGGAAGTGGTGGTCGTTCAGTTCTTCCTCGCTGCCGTAGCCCTGCGGGTAGCCGATCAGGGTGCCCCACGCAGAGTTGTAGTAGAAGAGGTTGCTGCCCTGGCCGTCCAGCCAGTCCTGCAGCACCCGCTGAATGGCGTCCAGGAAGGCGGTCTGCGCGGCGGTGTTGCCCACCTGCTCGGCCAGCGGCACCAGTTCGGCCAGCTTGCCCAGACCCTTGCCCACCCAGTACGAGTCGCCCGTGGGATTCAGGGTGGCGCTGGTGTTGGCCTCGTTCACGTAGGCGGCCAGTTGCGTCTTGCTCAGGGTGTTGGCCGCGCCGTTGTCCGGCAGGTAGGGCAGCACGCCCTGGAACTTCTGGCTGGTGGTAAAGCTGCTGGCGCCGCGCACCACCTTCATCTCCCCGCGAGGCGAGACGTAGGTGTAGCCGGTGTTCACGCTGCCGGAATTCAGCCACTGGTGGCGGTAGAGCGCCAGCACCGTGCCGCTGGCCGCGCCCTCCTTGGCCACAGTATTTACGGTGTAGGTGCTGTTCAGCGTGGCGGTGGCCGCGTTGTAGCTCCAGCCCACACTGCTGCCCGTCACGAAGTTGTAGGCGTAGGTCTTGAAATCGTTCAGGGTGGCGACAGTGTTGTCGGGCAACGCGGCAATCGAGTAATAGTCCTTGCCCGCCAACGTGGAAGTGGCGACGGTGTTGTTCACCGTCCAGCTGGCCCCGGTGGGCGCAAAGATGCCGTAGTGGCGCCCGTTCACCGTGACCCCCAGGACGTTGCCCTGGTTCGACCAGACCGTGGGCGTGGCGATGAAGGTGACCTGGGCGTCGCCGCCTGTTTTGGTGGCGTACACG
The DNA here is from genome assembly GCF_020166415.1 of Deinococcus multiflagellatus. Lineage (NCBI taxonomy): Bacteria > Thermotogati > Deinococcota > Deinococci > Deinococcales > Deinococcaceae > Deinococcus > Deinococcus multiflagellatus. The sequence goes on along the minus strand of NZ_JAIQXV010000036.1, from coordinate 10,533 downwards.
AAAGGCAGGCCGTGCCCAAAAGTGGCGCGCAGGGTGCGGGCCCCATCACTCCAGAACGCGGTGGTGGTCCAGTCGCCCCAGTCGTCGGTCTTGGTGTCTGGCGAGTTCAGGCCTGCCACGCCCAGGGTCAGGTCCGGGGTGTAGGGATACTCGTATTTTTCCAGCCCCGGCGCCCCCACGATCTGCGAGCGGTTGGGGTAGCTGAGTTCCAGGCCGCCCGCGCGGGCGTGCATGGCCAGCGGGTGGGCAAACATGTTCTCGGAGTAGGCGTTGCCCGCGTTGCGCTTGAACAGGATGGACGACCAGAACTCGTTCGTGGGCGCCTTGCCCTTGGCCGCCGCGTTGGCCGTCCAGGCCGGGGTCAGCAGGGCGCCCGCCGTGTTGGTGGGGCCGCCCTTGGCGCCGGGCGGGGGCGTGGTGCTGTAGTCCTGCGCCTGCAGCCCCGGCGCGGCTGGGGTGCCGGGCTGCGGCGTGCCGCTGCCACAGGCCGAGAGGGCCAGGGTCAGGCCAAGCAGAAGGGGAAAGCGGGCGCGTGCGGTGGACATAGGTGACCTCCAGACCGCCACACTGGGGCGGTCAGTTGAAAACGTTTTCAAAATGGATGGAGAACAGGCTTAGTGGGGCAGCGGGCGGGCGTAGCGCACCGATTCGCGCACGCTGAGGGTCAGGGGCAGGTCTGGAGGGGTGAGGGGCAGATCCGGGGTCTGCAGGCGGTGCAAAACCGTGCGGGCAGCCTGCTCGCCCATTTCGAAGAGCGGCTGATGCACCGAGGTGAGGGGCGGCAGCGTGAACTGCGAGGCGGGCAGGTCGTCAAAGCCGATCAGCGAGATGTCTTCGGGCACGCGGATGCCGCGCCGGTACAGGCCCAGCCGGGCGCCGTAGGCCATCTGGTCGTTGGCGGTAAAGATGGCCGAGAGCGCCGCGCCCTGCCCCAGCCAGTGTTCCACCGCCTGAATGCCCGCCGACTCGCTGAAATCGCCCTCGAAGACCAGCCGGGGGTCAAAGGCCAGCCCGGCTTCGGCCAGGGCCAGCCGGTAGCCTTCCAGACGGTCCACGGCGTCGCGCTGGCTGGGAACGCCCGTCACATGCCCAATTCGGCGGTGGCCCAGCTGAATCAGGTGGCTGGTGGCCAGAAAGGCGCCCTGTACGTTGTCCACGCTCAGGCAGGCACCCTCCAGGCCCGCCACCCGGCGGCCCACCAGCACCAGCGGAAAGCGGGCATGCAGGTCGGCCAGCTGCGCGTCGCCCAGGCGGCCACCCAGGATGATCAGGCCGTCCACCTGCCGCCGGATCAGCGCGGTGATCGCCGCCGACTCGTCCTGAATCTGCCAGTGGCCGTTCACAAAAATGGGCTGGTAGCCGCTGCCCGCAAAGCCCACGTCAATGCCGCGCGCCACCTCGCTGTAAAAGGGGCTGGCGATGTCCTGGGTCAGCACGCCAATGGTCATGGAGCGGCCCCGCACCAGCCCCTGGGCGGCCACGTTGGGCTCGTACCCCAGGCGCTCGGCGGCGGCCAGCACCCGCACCCGCTTGGCCTCGGCCACCGCCGAGGAGCCGTTCAGCGTGCGCGAAACAGTGCTGATGGACACATCCGCTGCCCGGGCAATGTCTTTGATGGTGACGTTTCTGGTCATGGGGACAGTGTGCTCCGAATGCGGCGCAGAGGCAGCCGGCCATATTGAGGACCCCCTCGACTGGCAACAGGGGCCCGGCGGCCCACGGCGACTGAATTGAGGTCTGTAGGGTGAGCTTACCCCCAGTTGAAAACGTTGTCAAATGGAGGGTGTGTACAGGGGTGTCCGGTCAGGCTGGGCCGCGCCCTAGAGACCATGCCGTAGCCTCACCGTATGACCCATCCCCGCCCGGCTGACCTTGAGGCCCAGATTGAACGCGGCCTGCGCGACCTCGCCGCCCTGGTGGCGCTGCCCAGCGTGTCGGCGCAGGGGCGTTGCCTGCCTGAAACCGCCGGGGCCGTCACGGCCCTGCTGGAGGCCGAGGGCTTTACGGTGCGCGCCTTTCCCGGGCAAGTGGCCCCGGTGCTGGTGGCCGAGGCGGGCGAGGGCCCCTTTACCCTGCTGATCTACAACCACTACGACGTGCAGCCCGAGGACCCCCTGGACCTGTGGAACACGCCGCCCTTTGAGTTGACCGAGCAGGGCGGGCGGCTCTACGGGCGCGGCGCCAGCGACGACAAGGGCGAGCTGGTGTCGCGCCTCGCGGGCCTGCGGGCGCTGAAAGCAGCGCGTGGCGGCCAGTTGCCCCTGAAGGTGAAGTGGCTGATTGAAGGCGAGGAAGAGGTGGGCAGCCCCAGCCTGGAAGCCTTCTTGGCCGAGCACGCCGAGGCCCTGAAAGCCGACGGCGTGTGGTGGGAATTCGGGGCTATTACCCCCGAGGGGCGCCCGGTGCTGTACGCGGGCCTGAAGGGGATCGTGTGCGTGGAACTGCGCTGCGTGGTGGCGGGCAGCGACCTGCACAGCAGCAATGGCGCGGTGGTGGACAATCCACTGTGGCGACTGGCAGCGGTGGTGGCCTCGCTGCGGGGCGCCGACGGCACCGTGCTGATCCCCGGCTTTCACGACGACGTGCGCCCCCCCAGCGAGGCCGATCTGGCCGCTATTGCGCGCCTGCCCGGCAGCGGTGAGGCCCTGCGCGACACCTACGCGGTCACGCGCCCGCTGGGGGAGAGCGGGGAGTACCACACGCGGCTGAACCTGAAGCCCGTGGTGAATGTCAACGGCTTTCACGGCGGCTACGGCGGCGAGGGCAGCAAAACCGTGCTGCCGGCGGCCGGCATGGTCAAGCTGGACTTCCGACTGGTGCCCGACCAGGACCCGGAGCGGGTGGTGGCGCTGCTGCGGGCCCATCTGGACGCCCAGGGCTTCGGGGACATTGAGATCGTGGAACTCGAAAGCCACCAGCACCCGGCGCGCAGCGACCTGGCCCATCCGTTTGTGCAGACGGCCGTGCGGGTGGCGCAGGAGGTTCACGGCCAGGCGCCGATTCTTAACCCCAGCAGTGGGGGCAGCGGGCCCATGTACCCATTCATGCGGCATGTGGGGGCGCCGGTGGTGGCGCTGGGGATTGGGAATGTGGGGGGGCGGGTGCACGCGCCGAACGAGAATATTCTGCGGCGGGATTTCGAGAATGGGGTTCGGTTTGCGGCGGCGTTTTTGGGGGCGTTGGGGGATGGGCCTGCTTAACCCCTTCTCTGTGTAGCCCCACCCCCCCAGCCCCCCTACCCCGGAGGGGCAGGGGGGAGCAACGTTCGCACTGGGCAACGTTGACTGACGGTGTGGGGCGGCCTTCCTTCGCCCCGTGTCGTACGCCGTGGTCCGCCTCCGCCCATCGGCTTACGCCCGCGCCCTTCGGGCACGACGGCTTCGTCTGGACCTGGGCGGTACGGGGCAAGAAGGCTTGGTGCGGCCCAGAAGGTTCTACTTTTGAACAGACAAAGAAAAAGGCGAGGGCAAACACGCCACTCGCCTTTTTCTTTGTCTGTTCCCACTCCCTACAACCCACTTCCTACACCCTTCTTTCCCCGCACCCCGCTCCCTGCCACCCGCCTCCCCCCTCACACATCCGGATACACCTTGATCTCCGTGATGTGCGCCCGGTCGGGGCGGGTCAGGGCGTGGGCCACGCTCTTGGCAAGGCCGCGCGGGTCAATCATGGTTTCCCAGCTCAGGCCGGCGTCGCGGTTGGCGGGGGTGTCGATGGCGCCCATGGGGTAGAGCACCATGCCGCGCACGCCCTTGGCCTTCAGTTCGTCGTGCAGGCTGAGCACGTAGGCCGATACAGCGGCCTTGCTGGCGGTGTACAGGGCCGACTTGGGGCCACTGAGGCGGGCGGCCTGCCCAGCGCTCACGCCCATCACCAGGCCGTCTTTCTGCTTGAGCATGTGGGGCAGCACGCCCTGCACGGCGTGAAACAGGGTGGTCATGTTCGTGTCGAACATCGCGCGCAGGTCCTGGGTGGTGGCCTTGTGGATGTCCTGCATGGCAAAGGCGCCCACCGTGTGAATCAGGGTGTCCACCTTGACCTTGCGCAGGGCCTCCACGCTGCTGTCCTGGGTCAGGTCCAGGTCCAGCACTTCGGTGGCGGGAAAGCGGTCAGCGGCGCGCTCCAGGGCCTCGCCGCGGCCCACCAGCACCATCTGCGCGCCCGCGTCGTCGAGTTCCTGGGCAATGGCGGTGGCCAGGGCGCCGCCCGCGCCCGTCAGCATGATCGTAGAGGAGCCGAGGTTCGCCATACCCCAGGGTAACGGGTGGGCGGTGGGGGAGGAGAGAGAGCCTGAGCGTTTCTTTAAGCCGGTCTCATGGAAAAGGGCCGCTTAAGTCGTTCGCTGTTGATCTTCAGATCAATCGAGCGAAGCGAGAAGCGAAGAAAGGGCTTTACACCGGGAATGGAAACGTTTCGGTGCTTTTCTGAACCGTTGGCATGGGGGAGGGGCGAGGCCCTTAGCCCTGGGCTTCGCCGTAGCCAGCCGCCCGCACGCTGGCCCAGTCGCCCTGGCCCAGCACAAAGGGCGCGCGCTGGGTGTGGGTGGTCACGCGCGGGCCTTCGGGCGCCAGGTAGACGTTGATCTCGCTGCGAATGCCAAACCCCTTCTGGGCCGGGTAGGTGCCCGGCTCAATGGTCACGGCAAGGCCCGGGGTGAGGGTGCGGGTGTCGCGGGTTTCGTAGTCGTCCAGGTTGGCCCCGGCGCCGTGAATCTGCACGCCCAGGTCGTGGCCGGTGCGGTGCAGGAAATGCGGCGCCCACTCGGGGCCCATCGCGTCGCGGGCGGCGCGGTCCAGCATCCAGCCCTGCAGCTGGCCCCACCCCTGCTCGGCATGGTCCTGCTGCAGCCGGTGCAGCGCGGCGTCGCGGGCGCGGCTCACGGCGGCCCAGGCGTCCAGGTACTCGGCGCCCGGGGTGCCCGCGTGGGCCACCCAGGTCACGTCGGCAAAAGGGCGGCCCGGTTCCTGGGCCCACAGGTCAATCAGCACGCACTCGCCTTCCCTCAGGGTCGCGTGGCGTTCAGGGCTGGGTTCGTAATGGCTGTCGGCCGCGTTCACGCCGAACGACACGTTCACCGCGTGCCCGGCCTGCATCCCCGCCGCCTCAATCTGGCGCATGATCACGGCCTGGGCGTCCAGTTCGGTCACTGGCTGCCCGGCGCGCAGGCGCTCGTGGATCAGGCGGAAGGCGTCGTCCTTGGCGGTCATCAGCACGGCCACGGCGCGCTCGTGGGCCGCGAGATCGTCGGCGCTCCAGGCCAGAAAGGCCTGCAGCAGGTCGGCACTGGTGTGAATGGCGCGGGCCCCGGCGGCGCGCACCCGCTCCACGGTGCCGGCGTCCACGCGCCCCACGTAGGGCACCGCGCCGTTCGGGCTGTACTCCATCGCCAGCGCGCGCCCGGCCACCACCTCGCGCAGCGCGGCGTCCAGTTCGGCGTGCGAGCCAAAGGGCCGCAGCACCGCGCCCCAGTGCCGCGTGATCTCGCCCCAGGTGCCGCCCTCAATATGGTTGTGCAGCACGGTGGCCGGGCCCTGGCGGGGCACCCACACGAAAAAGCGCCGGGTTAAAAAGGCGCTCTCCGGCAGCGCCAGCACCCGGCGGGCGTGGGGGTTGAGGCCCTGAAAGTCGTACACCAGCCAGCCGTCCAGGTCGGTCGCGCTCAGGGCTCGTTGCATCCGCGTGATGGGCGAGGTCATGTGCGCCAGCGTAACGCCCCCGCGCGGCCAGCGCCCGGCCTGGATGGACGCAGCGCCCAGCCAACAACTGGGCACCGACTTGGCCCACACAGCTGCTGGTCCACACAGCCACCGGCCCCGGCGCGCCGGGATCGGGCGGGCCAGGGCCAGAGCAGAGTGCGGAAAGGGGAAAGGGAAGCGTGGTGGGGGATCATCCACCTGCCTCTTCAGTACGGGGGGAGGGAGAGGCGCGTTCCCAGGGCTCAGCGGTAGCGGGCAAAGGTCTCGCGGGTGGCGTAGTTCTGGCGGCCACTGCCGTCGGTGAACTGGGTCAAGGCCTGCACGTCCAGGCGGCCCTTGCCAAAGTTCATCACCAGCACCGTGTTGGCAAAGCCCTTGGTAAACACCGCGCTGGCGGTGAAGTGGTTGCTGTCACTCACGGTCAGGCCGTAGGTCAGCGCGGGGGCCTGGCCCCAGTCGCAGTCGTTGGGGTGGCAGCGGCCAAAGACCTGCACGCTCAGCTGCCCGGCCGCGTTGCGCGTCACATTGATGCGGGTGATGCCGTTCGTGGTGACGTTGCCGTTCACCCAGGTGCCCACCATGTCGGCGGGGGCGGCCAGGGCGCGCTGCGGCACCATCAGGGTGCCCAGGGCCAGCGCGGCCAGCAGCGGCGAGAAGGTGCGGGGGGTCAGGGCGGCGGTCTGGGGGCGGGCCAAGCGGGGCAGGGTGGTCATGGTGGGGGCTCCTGGTGGGAAAAAGGGCGGAGGGGCGGGGGGGGAAAACAGCGGCTGGGCGGGCGGTACCCCGGCGCTGATAGGGCAAAGGTACGCGCCCCCCCGTGAGCGGCCCATGATCGCTGGCGGTCAGGCGGTAGTCAGGCATGATCGGCGGCAAAAAAGACCGCCTGGGGGCTGTCCAGGCGGCTTTGGGGGCAGCAGCGCTTACCGGCTAAAGGGGCTGCGGGGCGGCAGGCCCTGTACGAGTGCGTGCGCGCGGGCGTAAGCGAGGTTCCAGGCCCGGGGATCACGCGGGGCGTCGTAGCGGTCATGCAGGTCGTCAATGATGGTTTGCGGCGTCACGCAGTTGGCCGCAGGGCCGCAGCCCGGCGCCAGCACGTCCAGGTTCGCCACGATGGCGGGCACCGCGCCCGCCCCCAGGTTCAGCAGGTCCCAGGCGTTCGCCTGCTGCGGGGTGCGGCGCAGGTCGTTGGTCACGGCGGCGGTCTGGCGGTGCAGGTTGTGGGTGGCAATCAGCGCGCCGGGGTTCAGGGCGGTGGTGCCCAGCAGCAGGCCAAAGCCCAGCAGCAGCGCGGGAAAGGCAAAGCGCCCGGCGCGCCCCTGCCACAGGCACAGCGCCAGCCAGCCCAGCGTGAGGGTCACCCACACCAGAAAGGCGGCGCCCAGCACGCGAATGGTGCTCAGGCCGTACGCCTGGGTGTACAGCCCCCAGCGCTGCGCGGCGCCCGCCAGAATCACCAGCAGCGGCAGCAGCACCGCCGCGTTCAGCGCCCGGTAGGGCAGGCTGCGGCGCAGGCCCGGGGCCAGCAGGCTGTGCGCCGCCAGCAGCACGCTCAGGGTCAGGAAGGCCACCGTCATCAGTTCCCCGTAGCCCCGGCGAATGTAACTGGCATAGGTCTGGCCGCTTGGCAGCGCGCCCACCAGCAGCGTGGGCAGTTGCAGGGCCGCAAAAGTAACGAACAGCAGCGCCAGGGTCCCCAGCGGCACCCCCACCTCAATCAGGCCCAGGCGGCCCGGGTCACCCGCCCGGGGAAACAGGCTGGGGCGCAGGGCCATCAGGGCCGGGTAGGTCAGGGCGCCTGCAAAGCCGCACCACAGGGCCAGGGTCAGGCCCGAAGTGAACACCTCGTCCAGCTGCTGGCTGGGCAGCCACAGGTGCCCCAGCGCGTGGGCAAAGCCGGCGTCGGCGCTGCTCAGCAGGGCGCCAAAGATCAGCAGGAGCGGCAGCGCCAGGGCCACGCCCACCCCCAGGCGGCCCGCCTGACGGCCCTGCTCCGCCGCCGGGCGCACGCGGGCCCAGGGAAAGCGTTCCAGCAGCGCAAAGGGGCCGTACATAAAGCGCAGCCCCCCCGTGAACAGCGCGCCCAGCACCCGCCCCGGTGCGGCCTGCCCCAGTTCGGGAAAGCGCAGGAAGGCCGCGCCCAGCGTCAGGGCGCTCAGCAGGGCCAGCGCGTTCAGGAGGCTCAGTTCCGGGGGCGCGTCCCACACCGCCAGCGTGACGCCGAACAGCGCCGCCACACCCAGCAGGGTCACCCCGGCGCGGCTCAGGGGCTGGGCCCGGCGCAGCGTGCCCCACACGCCTGCGGCCAGAAACAGGGTCAGCCACAGGGCGGCGTTCAGGCCCAGCGCGCCCGCGCGCCAGGTCAGCAGGTGGGCGGCCAGCCCCAGGCCCAGCGCGGCCAGCAGCGGGGTGGCGGCCCGGTCAGGCCGGGGCGTGGCCGGGGGCGCGGCGCTCCAGTCGGCTGGGGCCAGCGGAGACGGACCAGGGGGCGAAGCGGGGCCGGGCGCATCGGCGGGGCTCTCGTCTGGGGTCATGAATGCACCGTAGTGGTGCCGGCCGGCCGTGGCGTCCCCCGGAAGGAGGACAGCCTTCAGCGCGCACAGCGGGCGGGCGGGTACGGTTGCCCCGGCCCCGGCCCCCTACACTCCAGGGCATGGCCTTTCCCGACCTTCAGAGCTTCCTCCGCTTGCTCGAAGCGCGCGGCGAACTCGTGCGCGTCCGCACCCCGGTCAGCCGGGATCTGGAAATCACCGAAATCGCTGACCGGCTGGTAAAAACTGGCGGGCCGGCCGTGCTGTTCGAGCAGGTCATTGGCAGCGACTTTCCGCTGGTGATCGGCCTGATGGGCACCCGCGAGCGCACGGCCCTGGCCCTGGGGGTCTCCGACCTGGATGATCTGGCCGCGCGCGTGCGCCACCTGATTGACCTGAAGGGCGCCAAGGGCCTGGGCGGGCTGCTGGGGCAACTCCCCAAACTGCGCGACGCCATGAACCTGCCGCCGCGCCGCGTGAAAACGGGCCCTGCCCAGGAGGTGATCTGGCGCGGCGATGAGGTGGACCTCTCCAGGCTGCCCATCCTCAAGTGCTGGCCGCAGGACGGCGGGCCCTTCGTGACCCTGCCGCTGGTGATCACCAAGGACCCCGAAACCGGCGAGCGCAACATGGGCATGTACCGCATGCAGGTGATGGGCAAGAACGTGACTGGCATGCACTGGCAGCGCCACAAAACCGGCACGAAGCACTTGGAGAAGGCCAAGGCCCTGGGCCAGCGCCTGGAGGTGGCGGTGGCCATCGGCGGCGACCCGGCCCTGATCTACGCGGCCACCGCGCCGCTACCGCCCATTCCCGGGCTGGACGAGTTTGCCCTGGCCGGCTACCTGCGCGGCCAGCGCTACCCCGTCATGAAGGGCGTGACGGTGGACCTCGAGGTGCCCGCCAACGCCGAATTCATTCTCGAAGGCTACGTGGACCCCCAGGAGCCCTGGGTCATGGAGGGGCCCTTTGGAGACCACACCGGCTTTTACACCCTGCCGGACCTGTACCCGCAGTTTCACGTCACGGCCGTGACCATGCGCCGCCAGCCCATCTACCCGGCCACCATCGTGGGCCGCCCGCCCATGGAGGACGCCTACCTGATCGAAGCCTCCGAACGGCTCTTTCTGCCCGCCGCGCAGCTCATCTTGCCCGAGGTCGTGGATTACCACATGCCGCCCGCCGGGGTGGCGCACAACCTCGTGGTGGTCAGTATCAAGAAGACTTATCCCGGGCAGGCCTATAAGGTCGCCAACGGGCTGTTCGGCCTGGGCCAGATGATGTTCGCCAAGGTGATCGTGGTGGTGGACGAGGACGTGAAGGTCAACGACTTCGCCGCCGTGTGGCGCGAGGTGGCCCAGAAGGCGGTGCCGGGGCGCGACACCCTGCCCACGCGCGGCCCTGCAGATGTGCTGGACCATTCCAGTCGGGGGTGGGGCTACGGCGGCAAGCTGATCATTGACGCCACCACCAAGCGCCCCGAAGAGGTGGGCGGCGCCGTGTCCTCGCGTGACGAGCAGGCGGGGGACGTGACGCCAGAAGCGTTTGTGCCCCGGGTGGCGGCTGCGCTGCCCACCTTTGAGGGCGTGCTGGCCCAGACCCAGACAGAGGACGGCTACTGGACGGTGGCCCTGAACAAGACCCGCCCCGGGCAGGCGCAGGCGCTCGCCCAGGCGTTCGCCGCCCACCCCGCCGCCGCCGGCATGCGCCACCTGCTGATCGTCGACGAGGAAACCGAGGTTCATGACCCCCAGGATGTCTGGTGGACCATCCTGAACAACATTGACCCGGAGCGTGATGTCTGGCCCGAAGGCGGCCTGCTGGTCTGGGACGGCGCCCGCAAGCTGCCCGAAGAAGGCTTCGTGCGCGAGTGGCCCCCCAAGATCGTGATGGACGAGGCGGTGGTCCGGCGGGTGGACGCCCTGTGGCATCTGTATGGTTTGCCACCGCTCAAAGGGTAGGCAGGTCGACAAGGGGGGAGAGGGTCACCTCTCCCTCCCTGCTTTGAGGTGGGTGCCCGTGCCAGGCTTCCCTCAAGACACGCTCTGGGATTGTTCTGGGCCGCTCCCGACTTCCCTCATCCGCACGTCTCGCCAGAGGTGTTGACAGGATTGGGCAGAAGGCATATAGTTCTCTTCGCCCGAGAAGAAGGGCGAAGGCGAAAAGCCCCCAAGGGCCTCGCTGGGACGCATGAAAATCTGGTTCTGATGACGATGACAGGAGCGACCGACAGGTCGTGCCGAGCGGATCTCCCCCCGGAGATCTCCAGACTCGGTCAAGGTCGCAAGACCAAACAAGCCCGAGAGGGC
>NZ_JAIQXV010000035.1 GCF_020166415.1 Deinococcus multiflagellatus | reverse complement strand
AATTTTCCCCGCCATTGACGAGCAGGCCGAGCGCCTGGTGGCCCTGGGTGGCAGCCCCATCGCCGCGCCCGCCGACATCGAGCGCTACAGCGCCGTAACGGTGCCCACCGAAACCGTGCGCGACGCCCGCACCCAGGTGGCCGATCTGGTGGCCGACCTGACCCGCGTGGGCCGGGGCTACCGCGACGACTCGCAGACCGTGGACGACGCCAACGACCCCGCCACCGCCGACCTCTACAACGGCTACGCGGCCACCGTGGACAAGATCCGCTGGATGCTGCAGGCCATCATTGACGACGAGCGAATGAACTGAGTGGATGGGTGAAGGGTGAGGGTTGACGGACGAAAACCGTTCACCATCACCCTTCGACCATCAACCATCACCCTTTTATGCCGAAATTCGACTATTCCCTCGACTACCGCACGCTGGACCTGCGCGCACACCCTGAACTGTACCGGGTGGGGGTGGGTGAGCAGGGTGTGCTGCTGGTTCAGCCGTACAAGGGCGAGATTCTGCCGCACTGGCGCTTTGCCACGCCCGAGGTGGCCCGGGAAAGCAGCGAGACGATTTACCAAATGTTTCTGGATTACCTAAGTGCCGGAGATTTTGTGGGAGCCGACATGGCACGCAAGTTCCTGCAGATGGGCTTTACCCGCTCGCGGCGCTACGCCAACCACAAGGGCGGCAAGAAGTACGACGGCCCCGTGCCGGCCGACAAGAAGGGCCAGAGTGGCGCCCACGGCCGCCCTGAATTGCCCCGCACCCCGGAAGACCCGGTGAAGGCCGAGTCCGCCCGCATCTTCAAAGCCAAATGGGACGAGGCCGAAGCCAATGAGGAGTACGCCCGGCTGAAAAAGGCGCACAAAGCGAAGTATGGGTGAAACCACCGTCGGCTGGCCCAACGTACACAGAGGCCAAGGGAGGTGTGGATGGCACGTGGGCTGCTCGGTGCCGCTTCAAGGTGGAGGGGAGGCCCGTGCGCTGCTTCTCGGAAGTTCACGGCCAACCGCTGCATAGCCTTGACGCTTCGCGCATAAGGCGCTATCTTCTTTGGCATAACCGCCCAAGTGGCGGCTTTTTTATTGCTGCAGATCGGTCGGGGTGTTGACGTTCCGCAGGGGGGGCAGGCCCGGCACCAGGACCGTGTGTTCCGGCAGAGCCGCCAGCCGTAAGCGCCGTTCGCCGCTGTTCAGCAGTGCGGTAATCCGGGGCTTCAGGGCCGTGTGGTACAGCGCCGCCAGGGGTTGCGGGCGTCCTTCTGGGTCCAGGGCCTGCACACTGAGGGCATCCGGGGTGCGGGCCGCGCACAGGGCCTGCCAGTACGCCGCCGTCAGATCGGGCAGGTCCACGCCGGCAAAGGCGACCCAGCCGGGCGGGGCAGCTCCCAGCGCGGCTTCCAGACCGGCCAGCGGGCCCTGGCCAGGGCGGGTGTCGGGGACCACCGCCCAGCCCGGCACCCCGTAGCGCTCCGGTGGGGCCACGATCAGGCGGGTGGAGCAGCCGCGCAGGCTGGCGCACACCCGCTCCAGCAGGGTGTGCCCGTCCACCTGGGCCAGCGCCTTATCCGAACCGAAGCGGCTGGAGCGGCCCCCAGCGGTGACCGCGCCGGTCATACGGATTCCGTCCATTTCTGGAACATCCAGGAAAGAACAGGATGTTCCTTCAATTCCCGGGAAGCCGTAGTCTTTCCTGCTCCCTCCGGTCGAAAACATTCCGTTACGCGGGACGGAATGTTTCGGAAGCCGTATGAGGTCCTGCACGCGGGCTACTCGCGCGGGCCGCTCTGGCGTTCCAGCAGGCGCAGGGCCCAGGCCACGAAGCGTGGCCCCGGGCGGCCATAGGGAGGGTACAGAAAGCGCACAGGGCTGCGCGTGGGCTCGGTCAGGACCGCGCGCTGGTGGCTGAAAGCCAGAAAGCCGTGCTCGCCGTGGTAGGCGCCCATGCCGCTGGGGCCCACGCCGCCGAAAGGCAGGTGTGGGTTGGTGAGGTGCACCACGGTGCCGTTGACCACCATGCCGCCGCTGGTCGTGTCCTGCTGCACCCGGCGCGTCACGGCGTCGTCGCCCGTGAAGAGGTACAGGGCCAGCGGCGTATCCAGACGGCGAATCAGCCCCAGGGCCTCATCCAGCGTGCGGTAGGTCAGCACGGGCAGCACCGGGCCGAACAGCTCCTCCTGCATCAGTGGCATCTCGGGGGTCACGTCGGCCACGATGGTGGGGGCAATAAAGCGCTCGGCGGGGCTGAATTCGCCGCCACGCACCACCCGCGCGCCGGCCGCCACGCTCTGGCGGGTCAGGCGCTCCAGGCGCTCCACACTGGCGGCGTCCACCATGCGGCCGTAATCCGGCCCGGCGCGCAGCCACGCGCGGTCTCCGTAGCGCCGGGCAATCACCTCGTCCAGGGCCAGCAGCAGGGCGTCCCGTTGCGCTTCGGGCACCAGCACGTAATCCGGGGCCACGCAGGTCTGCCCGGCATTTAGCAGCTTGCCCCAGGCCAGCCGCTCGGCGCTCAGGCGCAGGTCCGCGCTGGCGTCAATCAGGGCCGGGCTCTTGCCGCCCAGTTCCAGGGTCACGCTGGTGAGGTTCTCAGCCGCCGCGCGCATCACGTGGCGGCCCACAGCGGTGCTGCCAGTAAAGAAGATGTGGTCAAAGGGCAGCCCGGTCAGGGTGCGGGCCACGTCCGCGTCGCCCTGCACGGTGGCCACCAGTTGCGGTTCGAACACCTCGGCCAGCAGGTCGGCCAGTGCCTGGGCCACATGCGGGGCTTTTTCGCTGGGTTTCAGGATCACGGTATTGCCCGCCGCGAGACTGGCCACCAGTGGGGCCAGGGCCAGATTCACGGGGTAATTCCAGGGGCTCAGGACCAGGGTCACGCCGCGCGCCTGGGGCTGAATCTCGCTTCGGGCGCCCAGCAGCACCGCCGGGGTGTCCACCCGCCGCGTGGCCATCCAGCGCGGCAGGCGGCGAATGGCGTGCGCGATCTCTTCCAGCACGGGGTGCAGCTCGGTGATTTCGGCCTCGGCGCGGCTTTTGCCCAGGTCGGCGCGCAGGGCGTCGGCCAGGGCCACGCGGCGGCGTTTAATCGCGTCGTGCAGGCGCCGCAGCACCGCCTGACGCTGGGCGGCCGTGGTCTGGGCGGCGGTCCAGCGGTGGGCGCGCTGCCGCTCGAACAGGGCGTGCAGAGGGGGGGTGGCCGGCGGAGCAGACTGCGTCATGGGCACCTCGGGGGGCTGGGAATTGAACCGAGTATAACGCATCTGGACTGGTCTGACCAGTTAAGGGGGTGATGGTTGATGGGTGACAGTTGATGGTGGGTCTTGGTTGAAACGCCTGTCTGCTTGTGGAAAGAGTGGCTCAACCACACGGGGCCTGTGCAGGTGGACTAAAGAGTCAGGGCGGGGGACCAATCCCACCCGCCCTTTCCATCACCCATCAACCATCACCCCTCTACAGTCCCAGCAGCCCCCGGTACTCCGCCACCAGTCGGCCGCCCCAGATCAGGGCCACCACGGCGCCCAGGGCGAGGTAGGGGCCGAATTTCACGCGGTTCTCGCGCTTGGCGGCCATCTGCACGAGGCCGAACAGGGCGCCCGCGAACACCGCCACCACCACGGCCACCAGTAGGCGCTCCCAGCCCAGGAACGCGCCGATCACGGCGGCCAGTTTCACGTCGCCAAAGCCCATCGCACTGGCATCGCTCTGGGCGTCGGCTTCGGGGGTGTCGTCCTCGCGGTGGCGGCGCCAGTGGAGCCACCAGTACACGCCGCACACCAGCGACACGGCGCCGGCGGCGGCCAGGGCGCCCTGCACCATCAGGATCATGCCGGGGCCAAAGCCCGCGCTGCCCAGGGTGATGCTGACCAGCAGGCCCCCCAGGGTGAGCAGTTCGGGCACGCGCACCACCCGCCGGGCCGCGAAGTTGACGGCTGCCGAGAGCAGGCCCACGCCCGCGCCCCACCACGGCCCCAGCCACGCACCTGCCAGCAGCGCGAGGCTGATCTGCTGGTAGCCCAGCGGAAACTCGGGAAACTGCCGCTCGCGAAAGCGTCGCAGCACCCACGACCCGAACTGGTTGATCGCCACCAGCAGCCCGGCGCCCAGCAGCGCACCCTGCACGGCCCCGGCAAAGTCTGGTAGGGCGGGGGTCCCCCACCACCCGTTCAGTGCGCCAAACACCAGCCCCAGCGCCACGCCGGGCAGCGTCAGCTCATCGGGAATGGTGTAGGTGTCCAGGTCAATGGCGCTGCCCACCAGCAGTAGCGTCAGCAGCACCATCAGCCCCAGCGCGCCCCAGCCCACCGTGAGGGGCGGAAACAGCGCGGCAATCGTGGCGTAGCCCAGGCCAGTCAGCAGTTCCACCACCGGATAGCGCGCTTTGATGGGTGCCCCGCAGTAACGGCACTTGCCTTTCAAGGCCAGCCAGGAAAACAGCGGCACCAGATCGACCACGCCCAGGCGGTGGTCGCAGTGCGGGCAGTGGCTGGGCGGAAAGGCAATGTTCTCGCCGCGCGGCAGCCGCCAGATCAGCACGTTGGAAAACGAGCCCACCAGCAGGCCCAGCAGACCGGCGAACACCACGAGAAGAAGATCAGGGCTCATCAGGGGCAAGTCTACGGGGCGAACTCTTACAAGGGCGCGCCCTGGCGCTACGGTTCCCCGGCCATGCGCGCCCGGATGTGGTTGATGTCCCAGCCGGTCAGGTTCGCCAGCGTCTGCGCCTGGGCCTCGGCGCGCTGCTTCAGGACAGCGCGGTAGGTGGTCATGGCTGCGCAACTGGCCGTCCCCTTGTACGGGTGGCGCAGGATATAGCGGCCCTGGAAGGTGTTCTGGTTCTTTGTGACCTTGAAATGCAGGTCCTGGGGAAAGGTGGCGGCCGTGTAGCGCACATGCAGCCGGGTCAGGTAGACGGGCTTGGCCGGGCCAGTGGGTGGGGCGCTGCCGGCAGGCGTGGGGGCAGGGCGGCCCCAGCCCTCTTCCTGGCGCCAGAACACGCCGGCCTGCTGCAGTTCCTCGGGCGTGGGCGGCTCGGTAGAGCAGGGATCGCAGTTGTTGGTGTTCCAGGCGTATTCCAGCAGGGCCACACTTTTGCCCTCGCGCTCGTAGGCGCGCCGGAACAGGTGGCGGTAGAAGGGGCCAAACTGGTTTTTCACCAGCAGCGGCACTTCCTTGTTCGTGGGGATAGGCGCCGTGCGGTAGTTGCTGGTTTCCACGCGGCCTTCGGGCGACAGCAGGTACACCGTCAGGTCCTGCTCGCCGGGCGAATTCAGCGTGCCCAGGCGAATGGGCAGCATGAACTTCTCGGAGGTGTACGACAGCACGATGGGATTCAGAAACCCGCCGCCCGCTTTCTCGAAGCGCTGCACATTCACCCGCACCACAAAGAACTTCATGCCGCCCTTGATGTAGCTCCCCAGCATCCCGTCGGCCCCAGCCGGCAACCGGTAACCCTCGCCGCGCAGGTAGGCGGCCAGGCCGCTCTGCTGCTGCGCGCTCAGGATCAGGATGTCGTATTCGCCCACCTGGTAGCTGGCTTCAATCTTCACGCCCTGGGCCTGGGCGCGGGCGGCGGCGCGGTCTTCCAGCGGGGCCGAGGGGGCGGCGGTGGTCGGCGTGGGCATT
This sequence comes from Deinococcus multiflagellatus, assembly GCF_020166415.1. Lineage (NCBI taxonomy): Bacteria > Thermotogati > Deinococcota > Deinococci > Deinococcales > Deinococcaceae > Deinococcus > Deinococcus multiflagellatus. The sequence continues at coordinate 16,290 of NZ_JAIQXV010000035.1, read as the reverse complement.
GGTGGGGGCGCGCAGGGGTTCTCGTCGAAATACTCCACCAGCCGCGGCGCGCTGTAGGCGTCCAGCTTCTGCACGGTGCTGGGGTCGCCAATGCGAATGTCCTCGCGTTTTGGCACCACTGGAATGGGCACGATCCGGGCAAAGTCCTTCACGTCGCCGCTGTAGTCGTTCATCATCGTGAACACGCTGCGGTTGCCGTCGCGCGATGATCACCTGATTGGTGCGGTTCAACAGCTTGCTGTCCGCTTTGGCCACAAAAAAGCCGCAGAACGCCGCCGCCGAGGAGGTCAGGGCGAGGCCAAGAACGGTCCAGGGAAGCCGGGTCATGGGCAGGGGCACTCCTTTTGGGCAGTCAGCGTTCAGTGGTCAGCCGTCAGCGAGAGGAAGGAAGAGGGGAGAGCAGCATGCCCATTCGGGCTGGAGTTCGGGCGCGAATCTAAGCCGGGCGTTTGACCGCGTTCCAAAGGTGACGGAGCGGGGCGGCGGGAGGCGCACAGTGGGGAAGAAGGAAAGCGCCCGTGGCGGCGCTGTTCCTGCCTCGTCCCATTGCCTCTCGCCCGCCGCTCCCGTCCCCCTCCCACGCGTCATTCAGGGCAGGATGGGCGTCGCCATCTCCCACTGGGGCCTGGCCCAGGCCGTCTCGCGCACTGGGCAGCTCGGCGTGGTGTCGGGCACCGGCATCGACATCCTGCTCGTGCGGCGGCTGCAAGACGGCGACCCGGGCGGCCAAATGCGCCGCGCCCTGGCCCAGTTTCCGGACGCTGACCGGGCGCAGCGGGTGGTGGACACCTACCTGCGGGAAGGAGGCCGCGCGCGCGGCCAGCCCTACCGGCGCGTGCCGATGCCCACGATGACCTCGCACCGCACCGCCTGGGAACTCTCGCTGCTGGGCAGCTTCGCTGAAGTGGCCCTGGCGCGCGAGGGGCACATCAACCCCATGGGCATCAACCTGCTGACCAAGCTGCACATGCACACGCTGCCTGCCCTGTACGGCGCGATGCTCGCCGGGTGGACACGGTGATCATGGGAGCGGGCATTCCGCGCGAGATTCCCGGCGTGATGGACGCCTTCGCCGATGGGCAGGCCGGAACCTTCCGGGTGGAGGTGAAAGGTGACAGCCCCTCCGCCAGCGTGCCCCTGACGTTCGATCCCGCTGACTTCGGTTTTGGGGGCGTGGCCCTTCACCGCCCGAACTTCTATGCCATCGTCTCCTCGCACGTCCTGGCGGGGGTGCTGGCCCGCAAGTCCACCGGGAGCCTTCAGGGCTTCGTCGTGGACGGCCCCACCGCTGGCGGCCACAACGCCCCGGGGCCAGGTGGGCTACGACGAAACCGGACGGCCCGTCTACACCGAGCGCGACCACGTCGACCTCGAACAGCTGCGCCGCCTGGGCCTGCCCTTCTGGCTCGCCGGGCGCAGCGGCTCGCCCGAGGGGTTGCGGCGGGCGCTGGAGGTGGGCACCCTGTTTCAGTACTGCCGCGAGAGCGGACTGAGGCCCCAGATGGGCGCGCAGGCCCTGGCTGCCGTGCGGGCGGGTGGGGGGGCAGTCTTTACCGATCCCCTCGCCTAGCCCACCGGGTTTCGCTTCAAGGTGGTGCAGCTGCCCAGCACCCTCTCGGACCCCGGGCACTACGCGGCCCGCACCCTCATCTGCGACATCGGCTACCTGCGCGAAGCCTACTGGGAAGGCGAACGGGTGGGCCTGCGCTGCCCCGCCGAGCCCGTGGAACAGTACGTGCAGAAGGGCGGCAAAGCCGAGGACACCCTGGGCCGCAAATGCCTGTGCAATGCCCTGATGGCCGGATACGCGCAGGTGCAAAGGGGCGGCGAGTGCGAACTGCCCCTGCTCACCAGCGGCGACGATCTGGCTAAGCTGGGCAACTGGACGCACGGCTACACGGCGGGAGACGTGGTGAAGTACCTGTTGGGAAGAAGTTAAAAGCACTTATAATGTAGATAGCGACGTACTTCATCTAAATGAACGTCAAAAACTTTTTCAATACACGATAGGCGGGTTCATAGCAAAGTTTGGCATCACGAGAAGGAACGAGTTCTCCGTGAAACAGCATACACCTCATATTATACAATGTCTCAATAGTTCCCGCGAATAAATCTTCGGATGAACATTTAAAAGTATATGAGTCGCATTCTATCTCATCGGTAGTGAAATTAGTGAGATCTGCAAAGCATTAGGGGTTGATTTCTCTATATAGAGCTAAAAGTCGCCCTATTTGATTGGGATTCAAAGAGGTAGCAAAATTAGGTTGAGAAGTTAAGTCGTTCTCGTCGAATTTTGTTTGTGTGTGCAGGAATCTAACCTGGCTTCCATTGGCACGAGATACCTTTACGGTTATCCTTTGTATTTGTGTTCCGCTTAAGATTGGGATCACCTCATAGGTTAAACCGCTATATGAAGTTGATTGTACGGCTGGTGTTCTTCTTTTCAAGAAAACATTCGTCATAGTTATTTTTTTATACGTACTCCTCTTTTTATCAAATGGCGTTAAAGGATGCTTCTCTAGTCTGTCATGAAGAAGGGCGATTTCTGATCTCAATTCCAAAGCGTCCTGATCAGGCTTAAACCTCTTTTGTTTATCACTCCCAGAGGTCTTTAGCATAGTCTCTGCCCTGTTTTTGATAGGATTAGGCACAAATTTAATTTGATCGAGAATCTCTCTGTCCGTACTTAAGTTATAATGACTTCTATACCAAGCATTGAATGCAAGCCATGCTTTAACAAAAGCTGAAATATAATCTAGGTCTGATAAGTCATCCCAATAGGTTTTATTGTCAACATAGTTATTCGCCATGATCGAACGCCCTCCGTGAGAGATACGCCAGCGCCGCCGCCTCCGATTCTTCGATGGCGATTTCGACGGCCCGCTTGGCTGCGTCGAGAAGCTGGGAGGACTGTGCCCGCCTCTCGTGCGATTCCCGGACGCTCCGCACCACAGCTTCAACCGTGCCCGGGGTAAACGTGGGGATGGGCATACTCATCAGGTCGCGCTCCGAGAGAGCCGGGTACAGGCTGGCGCTCGTGCGCAAATCGAGGATTTGGCAGACGTGCGGCAGCCGGAGATAGGTCAAGAGCAGTTCAGAGGGCACGCCGAGAGGTTCCAGCACCACAAACCCCGATGAACACACGTTCCCATCCTGTGCAGGTGAGACGACGGCAGACAGGCGGCGGATGGGGCGCACGGTGGAAGTCACCACATCGCCCCCCCGGACATACCAGGTGGCACGGCTCGGCGCGTCCTCGCCTGCTACGGTTTCGGCCTCGACGGTGCCATCACCCTTCACTCCGCCAATCTCGATGTACTGAAAATGTTCGCCCTTTGTTGGGGTGAACCTCTCGTGCCTGGCTGGGGCAATGTCCGCGAGGGTCTGCCCCGAAGCCTCCAGGCGACCCAGAAGGTCCGTGATTTTTGGCGCGAAATACTCCGCATCCAGCCGCCCCGCTCCAAACACATCCTTTGCACGCCGCTCGTAGGTCAGCGCCTCGGGCGGCTGCCACTGCTCCAGCCCCAACTCGGAGAGGAGGAGGGCCTCGGCTTGCTTGAGCTGGGTGTGGGCCTGTTCTCTCAGTAGCTCACTTGATTTATAGAGACGTTTGATCTCTTTCAGCAAGGCATTCGTGACGCTGGGAATCGGAATACTGTAAAGATCATCCTTTGCAATGTAACTGACCAGAAGATTGGTCTTTGCTCTGTCCTTCAGAGCCTGACCGTACTTTGTCAGCAGAAAAGTTGCTATCAAATATTTGTCATCGTCGTTCTTGGTAGTAAGTTTGAAACAGGTTCCGGTAACAAGAGTTTTGGTGGGAAACTTCTCGGGCACGATGGCAATTTTTTCTGCCTTGCCCTTGACTTCGATGAGCAATTCTCCCGGCTGAATCCTGCCTTTTGGATAACGCAACCATTCCGACTCCGCGACACGAATCATGCCTTCGGAATTTATAAAAGGCGTTGTGATGTCTGAGGATTGGAGAAAATAGGGAAGAGTGCTCTCCTCGTTCACCTCTATGGCCTCTGTGTTCTCATAGACAACTCGGTATCCAGAATCAACCAAGCTGCCAAGCTCTGAAGCGCCTTCAAGCTGTTTGGCGGCGAACAGTGCCGCGCGGTTGAAATATTCCGGGTCAAATCTCTTCTGGGCATTGCCTGTGGAGACCTCACTCAGTCTGACCTCAGCCATTTCCAGCCCCTCCTGAAGTGCCCGGTAGCGGGCTTCATCGAAGGGGCGATCTAAAAAAAACTGAGCTTCTCCCGGCGGGCAAACTCGGCAAAGGCTTCGGCAATGCCGTCCTCGGTCTCGCCCTCGTGGTTGAACAGATCGTGCTGCACGATCCAGTGCCCGTGGCTGTCGCGCTTGCGCAGGCCCCGGGCATCGGTCACGTAGATTTTGTCACCGCTGTTGTCCTTGCTGGGCTTCTGCTGGGTAGCAAAAAAGATGGGGTAGTCGTCACGCGGGGGGCACAGCGGGCCAGCATCCGGGTCTTCGTTCCACTTTTGCACAAACAGCACGCTGGTCTTGGTGCCCGTGTGGGGCTTGAAGGTGTTGGGGTGCAGCCCGACCACGGCCAGGATGCGGCAGCGCTCCATGATGTACTCGCGCACACGCTTGTCGCTGCTGTTGTTGAAGCGGCCCTGCGGCAACACCACGGCCATTCGCCCACCCGGTTTCAGAAAGTCGAGGTTGCGCTCAATAAACAGCAGGTCGCGGCCCACAGCACTCTCGACCTTGCCGTTGGTCTTGTGCCCCAGGTCGTAGTGACTCAGCATCGAACTCTGCTTGATGTCGCCCGCGAAGGGCGGGTTGGCGAGCAGCACGTCAAACCCGAAGTGTCGGTAACTCTTCTTGTCCTTGCGGAGCCGCTTGAGCCTGCGCCAGCCGTCACCGTAGGCGTCTTGCCACTCTTCCTCGTCCACCCGCTGGTCCCACTTGGGGTAATCGAGGGTGTTGAGGTGCAGCACGTTGGTCTGTCCGTCTCCGGCGATCAGGTTCAGGCAGCGGGCCACGCGCACGCTTTTTTCGTCGAAGTCTATGGCGTAGACCTTCTCGGCCACGTAATCGTGAAACCGGCGGTCCTTTTCTTCCATCGAGAAGAGGTGTGATTTTCCCCTTTCCTCAGCGGGCTTGTCTTTGTCCAGATCGGCTTTGATCTGATCCCAAACGTGAAAGATGCTGTGGACCGTGAACCCAGCGCTGCCCGCCGCCGTGTCGATGATGGTCTCTTCCTCTTTCGGGTTCATCATCTTGACAGCCATATCAATGACCCAGCGCGGCGTGAAATACTGGCCCTTCTCGCCCTTGCTGCTCTTGTTGACCAGGTACTCGAAGGCTTCGTCCACCACGTCAAGGTTGCTGTTAAAGAGCTTCCACTCCTCCAGGCTGCCCACGCACACCTGCAGGTGTTCGGCGCTCAGGCGGATGCGGTCGTCTTCGGGGAAGACGCCGGGCCACTTCTTGCGGGCCTCATCAAAGAGCTTCTGAATCTGGTCTTTGAGGCTGGCGGCGGTGTTGCTGTTTCTGAACCGCAGCGCCTTGTGCCTGGTGCGGTAGCTGCTCATCTCGTCGTACAGCTTGGTAAAGATGAGCTTGAACACTTCCTCGAACACATCCACGCCCGCGTTGGCGAGGACTTCGTTTTCCATGTCCTCGATCAGGTCCCGCAGGCTGCGGGCCTGGGTTCCGGCCCGGTCGCGCTCCTCTTCCTTCTCGATGAGCGTCTGGATGGTCCAGGGCGTACTGACGATCTCCTCGATGGTCTGGGCGTTGGTGGGTAGGTCGGGAATCTCGACGAAGGTGTTGTGGTTGCGCCGGTTCCATGTCACGCCCTGCGCCGAGTTGCCCCACAGGGCCAGCGGCGCTCCCGTGGCGAGCGTGTAGGACTTGAGCTGGTCTTTGCCATCCTTCAGCTTGCCCTGTTTGATCTCCACCAGGATGTACGGTGCGGTGGGGTCGTCCTTGTCGAAGACCACGATGTCGGCGCGTTTGCTGGTATCTCGCCCAAACGTCACCGGGTACTCGACGGTCATTCGGCCCTTGGGATATCCGTAGTGGTGCAGCAGGCGGTGGAGCCAGAGTTGGCGCACCACCTCTTCCTGCTTGGCCTGCACGTCCTTGTCCCGGACGAGGCATTTCACGTAAGTTTTGCCGTTCTTCTCAATGAGGCGGTCGTTGACATCATTGATGGCGGTCGTGCCAAAAATGGAAGCGGCGGAGCCAAAATTGGCTGCGCCGAGGAGTTCGGGGAGCGTCTGCATTCCCTTCCAATTTTAGAGGCTTGCGATGAAATATGCCTCCGGAGCCCCATCTTTTCGCGACCTTTTGACTCTTAGACCGGGCGCGAAAGCGCTCCCTAGTGCCGCCCGAAATGCCCCAGCTGCGGCACGTTCGGCGTCCAGGCCGGTTTCTCGACCACCTCGCCGTAGAGGTCGTACTCGTCACTATCCTCAATGCGCACGCGCACGATGTCGCCGATCTTGACCTGCCCGGCGAAGTCCCCGGCGTACACATACACCTGCCCGTCAATGCCGGGGGCGTCGCCCTTGGTGCGGCCAATCAGCTTGGTGCCGGGCTGGTCATCCTCGTCATCGTTGAACTCGTCCACGATCACGTCCATCACCCGGCCCACCTTTTCGGCCAGCTTCTCGGCGCTGATCCGCTGGGCCACTTCCATGAAGCGGGCCAGCCGCTCCTGCTTGACTTCCTCGGGCACGGGGCCGTCCAGCCGATTCGCGTCGGCCTCCTCCACATCGGAGTAGGCAAAGGCCCCCACACGGTCCAGGCGGGCGTCTTCCAGAAACTGCAGCAGCTCCTGGAACTCTTCCTCCGTCTCACCCGGGAAGCCCACGATAAAGGTGGAGCGGATGACCAGTTCCGGGCAGATCTCGCGCCAGCGGCGGATGGTGTCCAGCTGCTTGCCCGCCCCGGGCCGGCGCATGCGCTTCAGGACACTGGGGCTGGCGTGCTGCAGCGGCACATCCAGGTAGGGCAGGATCTTGCCCTGCGCCATCAGCTCCACCAGCTTTTCTACGTGCGGGTAGGGGTAGATGTAGTGCATGCGCACCCAGGCGCCCATCTCGCCCAGCTTGGCGGCCAGATCGGTCAGGTGGGCGCGCACCTGCTCGCCCTGGAATTCGCTTTCGCGGTACCGCACGTCCACCCCGTAGGCGCTGGTGTCCTGCGAGATGATCATGAGTTCCTTGGTGCCGCCCGCAATCAGCCGGAAGGCCTCGTACAGCACCGCGCCCGCGTCCCGCGACACCTGCAGGCCGCGCAGCTTGGGGATGATGCAGAACGAGCAGGTGTGGTTGCAGCCCTCGGCAATTTTCACGTAGGCGTAGTGCCGGGGCGTCAGCTTCACGCTGGGGGCGAACACGTCGCCGTGGCGGGTGGCCTCGCGCTCGGGGCGCATGCCGGGGGCCGCCACCGGCAGCAGGCCCGTAAAGGCGTCCGTTTCAATGGGCAGCAGTTCGCGCACGTGGCCCATCACGTCGTCCACCGCCTCGCTGCCGGTAATGGCCGCCACCTTGGGGTGGCGCTCCATGATTTTCTCGGGGCGCTCGCCCAGGCAGCCGGTCACGATCACCTTGCCGCCATGATCCAGTGCCTCGCCAATGGCGTTCAGGCTCTCTTCCACGGCGGGCGTGATAAAGCCGCAGGTGTTCACGATCACCGCGTCGGCGTCCTCGTAGCTGGGGGCCACCTCGTAGCCCTCCACGCGCAGCTGGGTCAGAATCCGCTCGCTGTCCACCAGCGCCTTGGGGCAGCCCAGGCTGATAAACCCCACCTTTTTTGTGCCCCCACTCGTCGCCGGGGCGGGCGTTACGGCTTGTGTCATGGTCGCTCCTTGCTCGTGCGCCGCGCCCAGGGCCTGGGGGCACAGAGTTCAGCCCGCCACTGTAGCGCGGCGGGCTGAGCTGAGGGTGGAATCAGATCACAGGGCGGGGTGAGCCCCTTATTACGGGTTCCGGATGATCCGTTTCAGCCCCTGCGCTTCGCTGCGGTGCTTCCACTCCTCTCCGTCGCCGTTGTTCCTGCTCCCTCCGGTCGGGTTAACCAGTTGTTCCACAACTGATGAACCGGAATCCTTATTAGCGGCAGTTCTGGATCTTCAGGGCTTCGGGCTTCAGGCCGGTGCCCACCTTGGGCAGGAAGAAGGCGCGGGCATTGTCCTCGATGATCCGGCGGGCCTCGGTGCGGGCCACCGTCAGGCGCTGTTCGCTCAGCGACTGGGCGCTCAGGCCCGGCTGGGCCACGCACAGCGCGCCGCTTTGCACGCTCAGGGTCTTGACCGGCACCACTTTGTCTTCCATGGGCAGGGGCATGGCCGTGCAGGTGGTCATCTTGCCTTCGGGCATCTTGCCGGTCAGGAAGTAGTCAATGATCGGCTTGTCCACGCACGTGGTCCCGTAGGGGAAGGCCGCGTGCTGGGGCTCGTCGTCAATAAAGATCATCTTGGCGCTGGGGGTGGAGTTCAACGCGCGCAGGGCCCCTTCCTGGGGGGTGGCGGGGTCCAGTTCGTTTTGCAGCATCAGGATGGGGGGCATGTTGGCCGGCACGCCGGGCTTCTGCACGCTGGGGCCACCCTTCCACTGCAAGCAGGCGTTGGCCACCGAACCGCCGCCGATCAGCGGGTAGTTCTTGGCGTCCTGGTCGTCCCGGGCGCGGGCGCCGGCCAGGGTCTGCTTCCAGGGGGTGTCGTTACAGGTGATGGCGGTAAAGGTGGACTCGAAGCTGCCCATTTCCACCGGGAAGGGCGTGGGGCGCATCGCCTGGTCACGCTGGAACAGGAACATCTGGGCCAGCTCGGCGCCCATTGCGTTCAGCTCAGGAATGGGAAAGTAGGTCTGCTTCGCGCTCAGGGCCAACAGCTCTTCCAGGCTCGCCTGGGGGTTGGCCTTGATCACGCCGTCAATCACCACGGCGGGCTTCAGCAGCAGGCCAATGAAGGGCAGCTGATCCCGGCCATACATCAGCTGGGCAATGTAGTTGCCCATGATGCTGCGCAGCGGCTCGCTGAGGCTGTTCTGGGCCGCGTAGACCTTGGCGCCGCTGTCGCCCAGGCCCAGCACCTCGTTCTGCCGGGCCAGGTACGGCGCCACCGAGTCGCGGAAGTCGCGCTCGAAAGCGGCAGGCTGCAGGCCGAAGGCATCTTCCATGCTCTCGTTCCAGGACATGTTGCCGTCCAGCAGCATGCGCCCGGTGTGCTCCGGGAACAGCTTGGCGTACCACGAACCCAGCCACGTGCCGTAGGAGTAACCGATGTAGTTCAGTTTCTGGTCGCCGATGAGCTGGCGCGCGAGGTTCAGGTCGCGGGCGGTGGCATCGGTGTTGATCAGCGGGGTGATGGGGTTCTTCTGACAGGCCTGGGCGGTCAGTTTGCCGTAGCGGATCAGGGCCGCAATGTTCTTCTCGCTGCGGTCCGCCGCCGGGGGGTTGATGGGATCCGCCAGTTCATTGCTGCCGCAGTAGAGGCGGCTGCTGGCGCCCACACCGCGCGGCGAGAAGCCGATCAGGTCGAATTCGCCTGCCATCTGCTTGAGGCCTTCGGCGTTGGGAAGAGGGTTTTTCTCGTTCTCCCAGAAGCTGGCGTAGTAGGGCGCAAAGGCCAGGCCGTCGCCCCCGGGGCCACCGGGATTGAAGAAAATGGCGCCCTGGCGCTTGCTCTGGTTGGCGGCGGCCACCCGAATCAGCGACACACTCATGGAGGTGCCGTTGGGCTTGGTCCAGTTGGCGGGCACCGTCATGTCGGCGCAGCGCAGGCGGTCGCCCAGCGCCCCAAACAGCTTCGTCTGGTCTTCGCCCAGGATGGTGGGATCGCAGGCGGTCCAGTTCAGGGTCTGGCCGGTGTAGGCCGCCAGGGGATCGGGGGCAGGCGTGGGGCGGCAGGCCACCAGACCAGCAGAGAGGGACAGCAGCAGCAGGGAAGTATGACGCAGTTTCATGATGCCTCCACCGGGCACGCTAGCAACGCACTGGATGGGGTGCGCCGCAAGTTCGCTTGACTTTTGGGCCGGGGGACAGTCGTCCCGGGTGTGGGATTGCCCACAAACATGCCTGCTCGGCCCCCCCGTCTCGCGCTACACTGCCCCTCAGCATGAATGCCAAGGTCATTGTGGTCACGTCCGGCAAAGGGGGCGTGGGCAAAACCACGACCACCGCGAACATTGGGGCGGCGCTTGCCAAGCTGGGCGAGAAGGTCGCGGTTATTGACGTGGACGTGGGCCTGCGCAACCTCGACGTGGTGATGGGCCTGGAGTCGCGCGTGGTGTTCGATCTGGTGGACGTGCTGGAAGGCAAGTGCCGCATGAGTCAGGCCCTGATCCGCGACAAGCGCGTGGAGAACCTGTACCTGCTCCCCGCCTCCCAGACCCGCGACAAAGACGCCCTGGACCCCGAAGTCTTCAAGGGCGTGGTGCGCGACCTGGTGGAGCAGGAAGGCTTTACCCGCATTCTCATTGACAGTCCCGCCGGTATCGAGTCCGGTTTCAAGACGGCCGCCGCCCCCGCCCAGGGCGCCCTGGTCGTGGTGAACCCCGAAGTGTCCAGCGTGCGCGACGCCGACCGCATCATTGGCCTGCTGGAAGCGCAGCAGGTCAGCGAGATCCGGCTGGTGATCAACCGCCTGCGTCCCAAGATGGTGGCCAGCGGCAACATGCTCTCTGAAGCCGACATCCTTGACATTCTGGGCGTTAAACCCATCGGCATCATTCCCGAGGACGAGGGCATCATCGTTTCGACCAACGTGGGCGAGCCGGCGGTGCTGGGCAAAACCAAGGCGGGCGAGGCGTTCATGGCCACCGCCCGGCGCCTGAAAGGTGAGGACGTGCCGTACCCCAAGTTCGAGGAAGACCGGGGCTTCCTGGCGGCCCTGCGCCGCCTGTTCGGGGGGGCCTGAGATGTTTTCCTGGATGAAGCGGGGCCGCACCAAAGAAACACTGAAAGACCGCCTGGAGCTGGTGCTGGCCTATGACCGCGCCCAGATTCCCCCGGGCAAGGTGGACGCCCTGCGCAACGACCTGCTGGAAGTGGTCCGGCGCTACTTTCCCACGGGCAACAGCTCGGTGGAAATCGAGCAGCGCGGCGACATGGTGGTCCTGATGGCCAACATTCCCCTGGATGAAAGCCCGCCGGGGGCGCGGGGCAAGTAAGCATGCGGCTGGCGGTGCTCAGCGATGTCCACGGCAACGCCTTTGCCCTGGAAGCGGTACTGGCTGACCTCCACGCGGCGGCCCCCGACCTGACCGTGAACCTGGGGGATACCGTGTGGGGCGGGGCCAATCCGGCGCTGGCCTGGGCCCTGCAGCAGGAGTTTGTGCCCCCGACCGTGCGCGGCAACACAGATGAACTGGTGGCCGGGCGCTGGCCAGAGCGCGACCCCGAGCAGGCCGCCTGGGTGCGCGCGCAACTGCCCGCGGACGTGCCGGAGAGGCTGGGCGCCCTGCCCACCACAGCCCAGGTTGGAGACGGCGAGGTGCTGCTGGCCCACGGCCACCCGCAGGACCCCTGGCGCGCGCTGCTGTTTGAAGGCGCGCCCGAGGCCCCCCGCCTGCGGCCCGGCCCGGCGCTGCTGGCGGAACTGGCCGGCGGGTCGGCCGTGCGCGTGGTGCTGGTGGGCCACACCCACCGCGAGGCGCTGGTGGCCGAAGGGGGCGTGACCTTCGTGAATGTGGGCGCCGTGTCACGGCAGTTTCAGGGCGATCCGTCCGCCCGCTGGGCGCTGCTGGAACGGCACCGGGGGCTGTGGAACGTGCAGTTTCGCCGCGTGCCCTACGACATTGAAGGCGCCGCCCGCTGGGCCGAGGCCCACGCCCCGCAGGGCGCGCAGGAAGCGGCGTGGTTACGTCAGGGCCGCTTGCCCCAGTAGTCCCCCGCCGTTCCCATGCAGGTCATGGGCGGGCGCCGTAGCCTGTAGGCGTGAAGTACGACCTGCGTTTTCCCATCATCATCGCGGCCCTGCTGGTGGTGGGCCTGATGACCGTCAGCACGGCGGCCCTGTCGCCCCGGGCCTCGGCGGGCGTCTTTCCCAAGCAGCTGCTGGGGGTGGCGCTGGCGGCGCTGCCTATTGGGCTGCTGTGGTGGGCCGGGCGCGACCGCATCTACCGCTTTGCGCCGCAGCTGTTCGCGCTGGCGCTGGCGCTGCAGGCCAGCACCTTCGTGATTGGCAAGGAGGTGAACGGCCAGCGCAACTGGATCATGCTGGGGCCGCTGCAGTTTCAGCCGCTGGAAATCCTGAAATTTGCCCTGATCCTGATGCTGGCGCTGGTGCTGCGCGAAGGCTACAAGGGGCTGGGCACCTACGCCCGCGCGCTGGCGGTCTTTCTGCCAGCCGTGGGCCTCGTGGTGATTCAGGATTTCGGCGGGGCGATGGTCCTGAGTGTGATGTTCGGGGTGATGCTGCTGGCCGCACGCATTCCAGGCTGGCACGCGCTGCTGGCGGTGCTGGCCGTGGGCGTGGCCGTGCCGACAGTCCTATACCCACACCTGGAGCCCTACCAGCAAAAACGCCTGACCATCTTCCTGGATCCCTACAAGGACCCCCGGGGCGCGGGCTATCAGGTGATACAGAGCACCATCGCCGTGGGCTCGGGCGGTCTGCAGGGCAAGGGCTACAAGCAGGGCAGCCAGTCGCACAACGGCTTTCTGCCCGAGGCCCACACCGATTTCGCCATTTCCACCTGGCTGGAAGAACAGGGGCTGGTGGGCGGCGTGATCGTGCTGCTGCTGTACGGGGCGCTGCTGCTGGGGCTGGCGGGCATGGCCGCCGAGGCGCCCCGCCTGCAGGATCAGGTGCTGTTTGCGGGCGTGCTGGGCCAGATTGGCTTTCAGGTCGTCGAGAACATCGGCGCGGCCCTCAGCGTGCTGCCGCTGACCGGTATTACCCTGCCGCTGATCAGCTATGGCCTGAGCAGCTTGGTGAGCACCCTGTCCACCCTGGGGCTGGCCTACGTGGTTCACCGCGACCGCTTTGAGGGCCAGATCTGAGCGCAGGAGTGCGCAAGGCCGCCGGGGACGGGTGCCCTGGCGGCTTTTTTTGAGCATCGCGGCGATGAGTCATAGCGGTAACCACATCACCTGAAGGGTTTACCTTCAGGTGATGTGGGGCGAGCGAAGCGAGTGACCGCGACAGACAGCGGTTGGCGTGGAGTTGAGGGGGTGCTTTTCTCCCCAGGGCGTAACGGAATACCGCTGTCAGGCTTGAGTGCTCGTGCGCTGGCCCTCGTGACGGCCCCCGGAGCCTTCACTGGAGAAGCTGCAGGGCCTTTTCGTCGGCCCTTTTGGATGAAACGTGGCCCAGCAACCGGCCCTCATTGGCTTTCACAGTAAAAGAGCCCACCACATTCCTCTGTGCTCGATCTCTGATACGGCTTCCGAAAAATTCCGTCATACCTGACGGGATTTTTTCGACCGGACTGATCCAGCTGCGCAGCAGAGGGAGAAGGAAAAAGGACGGATTTCCGGGAATTGGGCTGGCACAGCGCCGGAGGCGGGGAACATCCAGTTCTTTTCTGGATGTTACGGAAATGGACGGAAGCCGTATGACAGGGTTTCAAGGCTTCGTAAATGCAGTGCAGCGCGGGGGCGGGTACGGTGAAGCTCATCCTGCCAACGGGCTGAGCCGCGCCGTCCCCTGGTTCACAGGGTCGGTGCTGCGCGCCTGCTGAGCGGAGTCAGGAGGAACGCAATGGTCACAGAAGGACTGGGGGCTTTTTTTGAAGACGGCGTGTCGGCCCTGGCCCGGGTGCTGGGCACGGAGAGCGCCCTGGTGCACCGCGTGCTGGCCGCTGGTCTGCCCCGGCAGCTCGACGCGCTGGCCGATCAGGCTTCGGGGGCCGAGGGCCGCGCCCACCTCGTTGAAGCGGTGGGCACCCTGCCGGCCTTCAGCAGTGTGGAGGCCGCGCTGGCTGAACCCGGCGGCGCGCAGAATCTCGAGCAGGCCGGCGAACTCCTGGCCCCCCCACTCCTGGGCGCGCGGGCCGAGGAAGTGACCCGTCTGACCGCCCAGGAAACGGGTGCCGCGCCCGCGCTGGTAACCCGGCTGCTGCACCTCGCCCTGCCGCTGCTGCTCAGCCGCATGGGGCAGCTGGGCCTGACCGGCGACAATGCCGCCGAGTGGCTGGGCGGCCTGCGGGGCCGGCCCCTGCTGCTGTCCACGCTGGGCACCGCTGCGGTGGCTGGGGCGGCGGCTGTGGCCCACACGCCAGAAGTGACGACCACCACAGTGATTGGCCCCACCGATCCCGCGCCGGTGACGCATACCCCTGCACCGCCCAACCCCACGCCAGCCGCCCCTGTGCCACCCGCTCCCGTCATCACGTCCCATGAGCGCACCCAGCGGCGCCGGCCCTGGTGGCCCTGGGCCCTGCTGCTCCTGCTGCTGACCCTGGGCGGCTGCTGGCTGCTGCAGCGTCCCGGTGGCCGTGACACCGTGCAGGCGCCGCCCACAACTACCACTGCGCCCGCCACCGATCTGGCGTTCACCGCCCCGGCGGCCGGCGAAACAGTCGCCCCTGGCGCCCTGACCGTGCGCGGCACCGGTCCTGCTGGGGCGCAGGTGAGCGTGCGCAGCGGCGAGCAGGAGGTGGCCACCGCCACCGTGAGCGGCGACGGCACCTGGCAGGCCGAGGTGCCTGACCTCAGCGCCGGCCCGCAAACCCTGGTGGCCCAGACCACCAACCCCGAAGGCCGCGCCGAGCTGAATTTCACCGTGGGCGAGGGGCAGGCCAATACTAGTACGGCGCCCACCGAGCCTGCGACGTCCGGCACCTTCTCTATCACCGAACCGGCGGCGAACGCCTCAGTGCCTGCGGGCACGGTGACCCTGCGCGGCACCGGCCAGCCTGGGCAGACCCTGGAACTGCGCGAGGGCGACACCAGCCTGGGCAGCTTCCAGGTGGGCGAGGACGGGACGTGGTCCTTCGCCGTGCCCAGCCCGGCTGCCGGCCAGCAGACCTACACGGTCCAGACCCCCGCTGGCGAGGCGCTGGGCAGTGTGGCGCTGACGGTGGGCGCCCTGACCGGCGAGCGTGAACAGCGCTGCACCGAGACCTTTACCCTCAGCATGGCCGATGGCCAGGAAGTGCGCGAACCCTTCCGCTTCGGCGGCGTGGGTGAAGGCCAGGGCTACTCGGTGACGGTGCGCCGCGGCGAGCGTGTGATTGGCCGCAAGGACATTCCGCTGGATGTCACCTGTGGCTGGAGCTACCAGAGCCGCCCCGGCCGCGGCGCCATCACCTACGAGGTTCGTCCGCTGGGCACCCCCAACGCCGAACCCCTGCGCACCATCAACCTGACGGTGAAATAACCGCTGCTGATCTGAGAAAGGAGGCCTGGGCTGTGTGCTCAGGCCTTCTTGCTGGCGTGCAAGTTGATGTGGGCGGTGGGAAGCTGGCACTGAAGGCGCTGCTCCTATCGACTCACGCTCCAGATCCCGGCAAAGGGCGCCAACTGACTCGATCCCCGCGCGGTGGCAAAGGCACTGATGCTGCCGTCCAGGTACAGGGCGTCCGGGCAACGCAGCGTGTCCCGGAAGAACAGGGCGAAGCTATAGAAGTTGACGGGCGCCCCACTGATCACAAAGCGTACCCGGCCGTCCGTACACACCCCAACCCCGCTGCGCACCTTGAATGACGTGCCCGATTTGCGAAAGGCCGGGTGCAGGCGGCCCCCCTGCACCAGCAGA
Source organism: Deinococcus multiflagellatus (assembly GCF_020166415.1). NCBI lineage: Bacteria > Thermotogati > Deinococcota > Deinococci > Deinococcales > Deinococcaceae > Deinococcus > Deinococcus multiflagellatus. The sequence goes on along the minus strand of NZ_JAIQXV010000035.1, from coordinate 599 downwards.
GGACCGGACTGGGTGGCGAAGGTGGGCCGCACGCCACTGCGCGCGAACACGCCCGTTTCGCTGACCCCCGCGCGTTGCCCCGCCACCCAGAAGACGCCGTTGGGCACCAGCGCAAAGTTGCCGCCCCGCTGGGCACGGTTCAGGGGGACCAGCGTGCGCCCCTGCTCGATATGCAGGCCCAGAGGCTTCAGGCCTGGGGCGTAGATGCCGCTGTTGGTGGCAAAGAGAAGCGTACGTCCCTCCTTGGCCAGCCGGGCACGCAACTGCTCAAAGGTGGTGTAAGGCGCGCGGGTCGTGGGGTTCTGCCAGTGAAGCTCCAGGCGGTCGCGCTGCAGATCAACTGTTGCCACGGTGTAGGCCGAGCCACCCGAAGACACGGTGTCGATTGACAGACCCTGCGCCACCGAAGCACTCAGGCCCAGCCCCAGCCAAACGAGAGGACGCTTCATCCCCATCATGATGGCAGGGCATTGGGGCTCAAACGCTGGACGGAAGAACAGAGGAGGCTCTGGCAAAACCCCGCTTCCATCGGCATTTTTCCGTTGCTCTGAATCGTCAAGGAAGAATCTGCGCATGGGTGTTGACAGATCTCGCAAGTC